>CANRGP010000020.1 GCA_947630085.1 uncultured Lachnospiraceae bacterium | reverse complement strand
CTGGGATGACGGCGTGTGGCTGCGGGGACTGATCGAGATGCCGGAAAACCGGTATGCCGTCAGAAATATTCTTCGTATCGCGGCGGTCGCTCTGCCCCTGTTCATCCTGCTGGCTGCCGCCGGGGGATATTTCATTGTGAGAAGGGCGTTCCGCCCGCTGGATCAGATCGGCGCGACCGCGGCCGCTATCAGCGAGGCGAAGGATCTGTCCAGAAGGATCGGGCTTCCTCCCGGGAAGGATGAATTTTCGCGGCTGGCGGAAACATTTGACAGTCTGTTCGGACGACTGGAGAGATCTTTTGAGGCGGAGACACAGTTTACCGCAGACGCCTCCCATGAGCTGCGCACACCGGTATCCATTATCAAGGGTGCCTGCGAATACGGGATGAAATACGACGAGACGCCGGAGGAACGCCGGGAGACGCTGGAAATGATCCACCGCCAGACGGAAAAAATGTCGGAGCTGATCACAGGGCTTCTCAGTATGACGCGTCTGGAACAGGGAACAGAGCTGCCGGAGATGGAAGAGGTAGATTTAAGGGCGCTGGCGGAAGACGTAGTTGAAGAGAAGGCGGCCGGCTTCGGGCCGGAGCGCCTGCGCCTGGACCTGGAGGGAACAGGGAAGCAGATCACGGTGCTGGGAGACGCGGCTCTCCTGTCGCGCCTCCTGCGGAATCTGATCGATAACGGATTCAAGTACGGGAAACCGGGCGGCTATGTCCGGGTGTCGGTGGAGACGGCGGGGGATGAGGCGCTGCTCAAGGTGCAGGACGACGGGATCGGTATTCCCAGGGAGTACCAGGACAAGATCTGGCAGCGGTTTTATCAGATCGATCCTTCACGCGGCGATGAGAGCGGCGCGGGGCTGGGACTCGCTATGGTCAGGCAGATCGCGCAGCTGCACGGAGGATATATGACGCTGGAGAGCGCCCCCGGCGTGGGAAGCCTGTTTACACTGCACCTTCCGGGCAAAAACCGGATCTAAAAGGAGGCGTCTGCAAAAAGAGCCGGAAAAATTTTTCCAAAATAGCAAAAAAATTTTCTGAAATAGCCGAAAGAAGTCTTCCGAAAAAAAGTTTCCTGATTTCATGTAGATTTCATAATTGACGGTTAGAATGAAATCAGAAAACAGCAAAGGGGGACTTTTTTATGAAGAAATATGCGAAAAGAAACGGACTGCTCTGTGTGCTGGTGGCTGCGGGACTCTTTCTTGGCGGCTGCGCCGGAGGTCAGGGACAGATGTCCTACATCGGCGCGGATACGGCAAAGCAGAAGATCCTGGATGAGGCCGGTCTCAGAGAGGACCAGGTGAAGATCATCGGTGTGGATATGGAGACAAGAAACGGAATGGATTACTATCAGGTGACGTTTTCCGACGAAAGCGGAAAGGTCTACCGGTATTACATCGAAGCACTGACCGGCACGGTGATCGAGAGTTCCGCGATAGAAGAAACGCAGCAGGCGTTCGCGGAAAACGCCGCGGAGACGACAGCCGCGGAGACAATGGCCGCGGAGACGACAGCTGCGGAGACGACGGCCACGGAGACGACAGCCGTGAGGCCGACGGTCGTGGAAACGCTTGTCGCGGAATCGGCACCCGCAGGAACAGCTGCCGCGGAAACGACAGCCGCCGTCCGGCCCGTACTGGCTGCCTCGTCCGGAACGCCGACGGTCCGCACGGCGCAGGCGACAGCGGCGGCGGATTCCTCCATACTTACCGCGGAGGAGGCGAAGGCCAATGCGCTGTCTCATGCGGGGCTGAGTGCATCCCAGGTCACGTTTGCGAAGGCGGAACTGGACTGGGACGACGGACGACGGATCTACGAGATCGAATTTTACGGGAGCGACAGAACGGAATACGACTATGAGATCGACGCGGCCAGCGGGGCTGTGGTCAAATATGCAAAAGAGGCGCCAGAGCAGCCGGCGCAGCCGCCCATGGCGATAGCCGGAACCGGCGGGAGCGGAGTGAAGCTTAGCGCGGACGAGGCAAAGGCAAAGGCCCTGTCCCAGGTACCCGGCGCTTCCGCGGCGGACATTACGGAGTTTGAGACGGATATGGACGACGGGCGCTTCCTGTACGAGGGGAAGATCTGCTATGACGGCATGGAATATGAATTTGAGATCGACGGCTACAGCGGAGCGATCCGAAACTGGGAGTGTGAGCATATGGATCATCATGACGACGGCCACCACAGCTTCCATATCGACTGATCCGATCGTTGTCTCCCCAGGACTTTTTCAGAAACATCTTGCTTTTTGCGGCGATTTCTTATATACTGTTATTTGCTGCGAAAACGGAGAGGCCGCCGGTACCCGGCCGCTGCGGCAGTCTGCGGAGGTTAAGGAGGAAGTACAATGGTAAGAGCAATCGTAGGCGCAAACTGGGGAGACGAAGGAAAGGGCAAGATCACGGATATGCTTGCCAGGGAATCGGATATCATCATCCGTTTCCAGGGAGGAAGCAACGCCGGACATACGATCATCAACGACTATGGAAAGTTTGCCCTTCATCTGCTTCCGTCCGGTGTTTTTTACGGCCATACGACGAATATCATCGGCAACGGCGTGGCGCTGAACATTCCCTATCTGATGGAAGAGATCCGTTCTCTGGTGGAGAGAGGGGTTCCCAGGCCCACGATCCTGATATCGGACCGCGCCCAGATCCTGATGCCGTACCATGTGCTTTTTGACACATATGAGGAAGCCCGCCTTGCGGGGAAATCATTCGGCTCCACGCGGTCAGGCATTGCTCCGTTTTATTCGGACAAATACGCGAAGATCGGCTTTCAGGTCAGCGAGCTCTTTGACGGGGATACGCTGAAGGAGAAGGTGGAGAGAGTCTGTGAACTGAAAAATGTGATGCTCGAGCATCTGTACCACCAGCCGCCCATTGACCCGGAGGAGCTTCTCAGGACTCTTTACGAGTACCGGGATATGGTGGAGCCCTACGTCTGCGACGTGTCGGCGTATCTGAACCAGGCTCTCCGCGACGGGAAGAACATCCTGCTGGAGGGTCAGCTGGGATCTCTTAAGGATCCTGACCACGGGATCTACCCCATGGTCACATCGTCTTCTACGCTGGCCGCTTACGGGGCCATCGGCGCGGGGATCCCTCCCTACGAGATCAAGAACATCACCGCGGTCGTGAAAGCGTATTCCAGCGCTGTCGGAGCCGGAGCGTTTGTCAGCGAGATCTTCGGCGACGAGGCCGATGAGCTGCGGCGCCGCGGAGGGGACGGCGGGGAATACGGAGCGACTACCGGCCGCCCGAGACGGATGGGATGGTTTGACGCCGTGGCTACCCGCTACGGATGCCGCATCCAGGGAGCTACCGAAGCGGCTCTTACGGTTCTGGATGTGCTGGGATATCTGGACGAGCTGCCTGTCTGCGTCGGCTATGAGATCGACGGACAGATCGTGAAGGACTTCCCCACTACGGTGCGTCTGGCGAAGGCCAAACCGGTTTATGAGACGCTCCCCGGGTGGAAGTGCGGGATACGGGGGATCCGCAGGTACGAGGATCTTCCGGAGAACTGCCGCAGATATGTGGAATTTATCGAGAAGGAAATCCAGACTCCCATCACCATGGTATCCAACGGCCCCGGAAGGGACGAGATCATCTACCGGAACCGGTGACGGGAATTCAGGATATACTTTTACGGAAAGCTGATAACGCTGGCATACGGCGCGGCAGTCTGCCGCGCCGTCATCATATAATCAGGAAAGGAACCGATCATGCCATCCATTGACCAGAGCAAAATCCGTAATTTCAGCATCATTGCCCATATCGATCACGGGAAATCTACCTTGGCGGACCGGATCATCGAGATGACCGGGCTTCTGACAAGCCGTGAGATGCAGGCCCAGGTCCTTGACAACATGGATCTGGAGAGGGAGAGGGGCATTACCATCAAGGCCCAGGCCGTCCGCACCGTATATAAGGCCAAAAACGGAGAGGAGTACATCTTCAATCTGATCGATACGCCGGGACACGTAGATTTTAACTATGAAGTGTCGCGGAGCCTCGCGGCCTGCGACGGGGCCGTGCTTGTGGTGGATGCCGCTCAGGGCATCGAGGCCCAGACTCTGGCCAATGTATATCTGGCGCTGGATCACAACCTGGAGGTATTTCCGGTCATCAATAAGATCGATCTTCCAAGCGCCGAGCCGGATCGGGTGGCCGCCGAGATCGAGGACGTGATCGGCCTGGAAGCCCATGACGCGCCGCGTATCTCCGCCAAGACCGGGCTCAATGTGGAGGATGTGCTTGAGGCTATTGTGGACAGGATCCCCGCGCCGAAGGGCGATCCGGAGGCTCCGCTCTGCTGCCTGATCTTTGATTCCGTTTATGACTCCTACAAAGGGGTCATCGTTTTCTGCCGTGTGATGGACGGCACCGTAAAGAAGGGGACGATGATCCGCATGATGGCCACCGGGGCGGAGGAAGAGGTGGCGGAGGTGGGGTATTTCGGCGCGGGCCAGCTTATACCCTGCGAGGAGCTGAGCGCGGGAATGGTAGGTTACATCACCGCCAGCATTAAGAACGTAAAGGACACGCAGGTGGGAGATACCATCACCGACAAAAACCGCCCGTGCAGGGAACCGCTGCCAGGTTACAAAAAGGTTACACCCATGGTGTATTGCGGGCTCTATCCGGCGGACGGAGCCAAATACGGCGATCTGCGGGATGCGCTGGAGAAGCTCCAGCTGAATGACGCTTCGCTGTTCTATGAGCCGGAAACATCGATGGCCCTGGGATTCGGCTTCCGCTGCGGCTTCCTGGGACTCCTCCATCTGGAGATCATTGAGGAGAGACTGGAAAGAGAATACAACCTGGATCTGGTGACCACCGCTCCCAGCGTGATCTACCGCGTCTATAAAAAAACCGGAGAGATGATCGAACTGACCAACCCGTCCAATATGCCCGATCCCTCGGAGATCGACTATATGGAGGAACCCGTTGCCAGAGCGGAGATCATGGTGACTACCGAGTACGTGGGCGCTATCATGACACTTTGCCAGGAGCGCAGAGGCGTGTACCTGGGGATGGAATATATGGAAGCGACGAGGGCGATCCTGCGCTATGATCTGCCTCTGAACGAGATCATCTACGACTTTTTTGACGCGCTGAAGTCCCGCTCGCGCGGATATGCGTCTCTGGACTATGAGATCAGAGGGTACCAGCGCTCGGAGCTGGTGAAGCTGGATATCCTGGTGAACCGGGAATATATTGACGCCCTTTCTTTTATCGTACACGCCGAATCGGCCTACGACAGGGGACGCAAGATGTGTGAGAAGCTCAAGGAAGAGATCCCGAGACACCTGTTTGAGATCCCGATCCAGGCCGCTGTCGGAAGCAAGATCATCGCCCGGGAGACGGTGAAGGCCATGCGCAAGGATGTGCTTGCCAAGTGCTATGGAGGCGATATCACACGAAAGAAGAAGCTTCTGGAGAAGCAGAAGGAAGGAAAGAAGCGGATGCGTCAGATCGGCAATGTGGAGATCCCGCAGAAAGCCTTTATGAGCGTATTAAAGCTGGACGAAGAATAAGTTCTGTTTTCAGACGGGAGGCGATCATATGCGGCGGCCGCTTGAACTTTATATCCACATTCCCTTCTGTGTCCGCAAATGTCTTTACTGCGACTTCCTTTCCCAGCCCGCCGGCGAGATGGTGCAGCACGGGTACGTGGAACAGCTTCTGGCGGAGATCGACAGGGAGAGCGGATACTATCAGGAATACGGCGTCGTCAGCGTTTATCTGGGAGGCGGCACGCCGTCGATCCTGCCCGCGGAGGATATCCGGGCGATCCTGGATAAGGTCCGCGCCTGCTTTTTCCTGGAGCCGGGGGCGGAGATCACCATCGAGGCGAATCCCGGGACCGCAAACCTCGACAAGCTGAAAGCATTTGCCGACAGCGGCATTAACCGGATCAGCCTGGGACTTCAGTCGGCAGATGACAGAGAGCTGAAAACCCTTGGCAGGATCCACACATTTGAGGACTTTTTAAAGAGCTATCAGCGGGTGAGGCTCGCCGGATTTTCCAATGTAAATGTGGATCTGATGTCGGCCCTGCCCGGGCAGACGCTGGCCTCCTGGAAATCCACCCTCCGGAAGGTCCTGATGCTGAAGCCGGAGCATATTTCCGCCTACAGCCTGATGATCGAGGAGGGCACGCCGTTTTACGGGAAGTATCACGACCATCCGGAGCTCCTGCCGTCGGAGGACGAGGAGCGGGAGATGTACTACGCCACGCGGGAGATCCTGAAGGAGCATGGGTTTGAGCGGTACGAGATTTCCAATTACGCGCTGGCGGGCTTTGAGTGCCGGCACAACATCGGTTACTGGACCGGCGTGGAATACCTGGGCCTGGGCCTGGGCTCTTCCTCATATCTGCAGGGATTCCGTTTCCGGAACGAACCGGATCTTGAGGCATATCGGAAGATCGATTTCCGCTCCGACGATGCGGACTGGCGGCTGCATCAGGATATCGCGGAGCTTACGGAGAGAGACAGGATCGAGGAATTTATGATCCTCGGACTTCGGATGACCCGGGGAGTGTCCGGAAGCGAATTTTTAAAACGCTTCGGGCAGAATATGTGGAACGTATACAGCGGTGTTATACCGAAGCTGGTCGAGAATGGTCTTCTGGAGGTGGAGAGCCCGTATATCCGGCTGACGGATTTCGGGATGGACGTGAGCAATTATGTGCTGAGCGAGTTTCTGTTTGACAGATAGGGGCTCCTCCCCCGGCTTTACGGCCGGGGAGAGCAGGAGCATCCGATCCCCAGGGCGCCGGGGCCGGTGTGGCAGCAGATTCCCATGGACAGGTTCCCGCTGAGGATCTCCCGCCCGGGGAACGCTTCCCGGATCTGGTCAAGCCACTGCGCGGTCTCCTCCGGCGCGGCGCTGGAAGCGGCGAGCAGATGGACCTGTCCGGCCTCATCCTGCAGGCGGAAGCGGGTTTCGAGATCCTGCTTCAGAGCCTCGATCATGAAGTGCTTCGCCTTGATGAAGCCGTGGCATTTTCTGACGGCATCCAGCTTTTCCGTGTCCAGCCTGAGAACGGGCTTTACATTCAGCAGGGTTCCCAGAGCGGCGGTGGCAGGAGTGATGCGGCCGCCCTTTTTTAAATATTCCAGCGTCTGCACGCCCAGATAGATGACCATTTCATCTCTGGCCGCCTCCAGGATCTGTTTCGTCTCCTCGGCGGTATGGCCCGCGCGGAGCAGATCCAGGGCGTCCAGGATCGAGCGGACCAGCGGGGTGGAAACTCTTCCGTGATCGACGACAAGGACACGCCCCGCGTATTTGTCGCCGGCGGCCAGTCCCGCCGCGGCGAGAAAAGAACCGCTCAGGCCGCTGCTGATGGGCATATAAAGGATCTGGTCATATTCGGCGAGCGCGCGGTTCCAGATGTCCTCGACATCGGCAGGAGAGGGCTGGGAGGTGGAAACCGCGGCTCCGGATTCCAGTTTGGCAAAAAAATCCTCCCGGCTCAGTGTGCTTTCCTCGTAGAAGCACACTTCGTCGATATAAAATGGCATGGGCAGTACCATGACTCCCAGCTGTGCAGCCTGGTCGCTGCTTAAACCACTGTGACTGTCAGTGACGATTCCGATTCTGGACACGTTTCATTCCTCCATTGGCTGATAGACTGCCGATAGCAACGCTTTTACCGCCGCCCCCGGATGCGGGAGGACGGTCATATTATGGGAGATTATAACATAGTCTTTCAAAAGCATCAATAAAGAAAATAAAGTTGCGGCGAAAAAAATGTATCCGCGGGGAAGCGTATCCGCGGGGAACCGGCATCAGGATTTCGTAAGAAATCCGACAGCCGTCCTTAATGGCTTTTTCTGGATGTATCGTATATAATTGTTCCAGGTGAAAGGATCCCGGAAAGGGACCGCAAATATTACGGGCTGTCCGCCAGGGACGGCAGACAGGAGACAGATATGAGAAAAGGACAGTGGATGATTTTGGCGGCCGCGGTCGGAATGGCGGCGTTTGCCGGCGGCTGCTCGCAGGATGCGGGGACGCAGGCAGGGACGGAATATGTGCAGGCGGATACGCAGGAGACGGCGCCTGCCGTGGAAACCGTTCCCGCCGCGGAGCGGGGGACGTACACTCCGGAGGGGGTTCTGGAGACCGCTCCCGGTGAAGAGGCCGATGCGGATGCGCCTGTTCGGATCTGGGGCGTAGTGACCGGGACGGACGAGGGACAGATCATGGTGGATAACCAGTCCGTCAACGGCCCTCTTGGAGATATGCTGCTTCATATCGATCCGGAAAATACCGTTCTGGTGGACGCGCAGAGCGGCCTGCCGGTGGAGATCGGAGATGTGGAGCTGGGCGCGTTTGAGGCGTATCTTGGGCCGGCGATGACATTGTCTCTGCCCCCGCAGACCACACCGTACGCGGTGATCGTAAATATTCCCGAGGGGTATAAGACGCCGGTGTATGTGGTGGCGGCGGGCGCGGTCATTGAGACCGATTACGGAAAGCTCCTGGATGCCCGGGGAATGCAGGATTATATCCTGTCGGAAAACGTGGATATCCAGCCCTATCTGACGCGCAATATCGTGACGGATCAGGATATCCGGGAGGGGTCACGCTGCCTGGTGTGGCTGGATGAGTATGACAACGTGGCGAAGCTTGTGCTTTTTGCAGCGGAATAAAAAAGAGCCGCAGACCGGACAGCCGGTTTGCGGCTTTCTTATCGTCTGAAAAACGAAAAGGAGGACAGCGGACATGAACCGCCTGAACGAAGCGAATCTGGTTCTTGCGGAGAACCTGGTGGAATCGGTTAAACGCGATTACGGCGCCTGCGGCATTGCGGCGGCCCTGGTGGATAAGGAGGGGAAGACCCGGTATGAACGGTTCTGGGGAGTGCGGGATCTGGACTCCGGTAGGGAGATCGACGGCGACACCATTTTCGGGATCGCTTCGGTGACCAAGTCGTTCACGGCTATGGCGATCCTGCAGCTGGAGGAGAGAGGGGTCTTAAATATCGACGATCCCATCGGCAGATATGTTCCGGAATTTACGAACAGGAACCAGAAGGATCCGGTGCGGATCCGTCATCTGCTTTGCCACAGCGGCGGATTTTTCCCGTTGCCCAGGATCCTTGTCGGCGATGTTGCGGAAAAGATGGGACTGAATGAGAGCATCGACGGAGATTTCGCCTACCACGAGGGACTGGCGGAGGAAGGGATCCGCCTGGTGGCCGGACGCCTGGACAGCCTGACGGAGGAGAACGGACTGAACGGCCGCCCGGGCGAAAACTACAGCTACTGCAACGACGGGTTTGCCCTGCTGTCGGACATCGTCCGGCGCTGCGGAGGAGAGAGGTCCTACGCGGCCTATATCCGAAAGAATATTTTGGAGCCGCTGGGGATGAACAGGAGTTTCTGTGACTTCATCCGCCCGAGCACGGACGAAAACGCGGCGACCTTATATCAGAAGACCGGCGGCGCCATGCGGGGGCACCGGGATTACCACGACGACGCTTTTGTCCTGCATGGCGGCGGTTCCCTGAAATCGACGCTGAACGATCTGAAGAAGTATCTTGCCATGTACCTGAACGAAGGCAGATCGGCAGAAGGGGTGCGGGTCCTGAGCCAGTACCGCGTGCGGGAGATGATGAAGCCGCGTATTCCCTGCAGCACCTTTGCGGATTACGGCTACGGTCTGGAGATCCGGAGGATCGGCGACATGAAGGTGATGGAACACGGAGGGAGCCTCCCGGGCGTTTCGTCGCATATCGCGTTTTCTTACGAGTCCGAGGTTGGGGCGATCGTGCTCTGCAATACGCTCGACGTTCCGGTGGGCGTCATTTCCGACGCATTTATGAAAGCATATAACGGGGATTGTCCTGTAGATGCCAGGGACGCCTGGCGGGAGAGGGCATGGAGCCCGGAAACGGTCCGCGCCGCCGCGGGACGTTATGTGTCCGGAGAGGGTACGGCGGTAGAGCTTTATGAGAAGACGGACGGACGTATCGGGGCCCGGACGGACGGCGAGGAAAAGCATATCATTCCCACCGGCCCCCGGACGGCCATTGTCCGCGGCTTATACACGGATACGTTTGTAAGACTGATCGAGACGGAGGAACGCGGGATGTACGCGATCCAGTACGGCGGGAGAATGATACCGCGGGAAAACGGCTGAACCGGGTCCCGGATCTTCCGCGCTTACTTCATCAATCCCGCCAGATCCTCATAAAACCGGGGATAAGAAATATTCACGCACTCCGCGTCCGGGATCTCGGTCTCTCCCTCCGCAATAAGCCCGGTTACCGCGAACGTCATGGCGATCCGATGATCGGAATGGCTGTCGATGACGGCCCCGTGGAGGGGCTTGCCGCCCCGGATGATCATGCCGTCTTCCGTTTCGGTCACGTCCGCGCCCATGGCCGTGAGGCTCTGTGCCATAACCGCGATGCGGTTGGATTCCTTCACCTTCAGCTCCGCGGCATCACGGATGACCGTCGTTCCGTCGGCGAGGCAGGCCATAGCGGCGATCATGGGAAGCTCGTCGATCAGCGTGGGAATGAGTCCCCCCTCAATGACGGTTCCGCGGAGAGAAGATGAGCGGACCAGGATGTCCGCTGTGGGTTCGCCGGACCCGGCGCGTTCGTTCAGCAGCGTGATGTCTCCGCCCATATCACGGATCACGGTCAGGATGCCGGCTCTGGTCGGATTGATTCCCACATTCCGGATCAGGATCTCCGAGTGTGGGACCATCAGCCCGGCGCAGAGAAAGAACGCCGCGGAGGAGATATCTCCGGGGACCTCTACCAGGCTTCCGTGAAGATTCTCCGCGGGCCGGATGGTTATGGAGGCGGGGCCGGCGGCTTCGGCTTCCGTCCGAACATCGGCTCCGAAATGGCTCAGCATGATCTCGCTGTGGTTCCGTGAGAGGAAGGGTTCCGTCACCCGCGTCTCGCCGTCCGCGTACAGGCCGGCCAGGAGGATGGCGGACTTCACCTGTGCGGAGGCCACCGCGGAGGTATAGGAGATCCCGTGCAGCCGTCTGCCGCTGATCCGAAGAGGGGCGCAGCCGTTTGTGCTCTCGATCGATGCGCCCATCCGGGACAGCGGCTCTGTGATCCGCTTCATGGGACGCCTTTGGATCGAGGCGTCTCCGGTCAGCGTCACATCGAAATCCTGGGCTGCCAGGATCCCGGAGATCAGCCGTATGGTGGTTCCGCTGTTGCCGCAGTCCAGGACCTCGTCAGGACGGGAAAGACCCCGCAGCCCCCTGCCGCGGACCGTTACCACGCTCCCCCGGTTCTCGATCTCGATCCCCATCTTCCGAAAGCAGGAGATGGTGGACAGGCAATCCGCGCCCCGCAGATAATTGCGGACCTCCGTGACGCCCTCCGCGATCGATCCGAACATGACGCTTCTGTGGGAGATCGATTTGTCTCCCGGAACGGTAACCTCACCGCATAACCCGTTACATTTATTAAATCTCATTAAGGTTACATCCTCCTCTGACAATCACGAACCGGCAGATCATTTTTTCAGCTCGTAATGATATTTTTCCAGGATCTCCCACGCCTGCTCCATGGCGGCCCGTTCATAAAATTCGATCCTCAGCGCGCCTTCTCCGTGCTCGCGGTTATGATTGATCCCGATATTTTTGATGCTGATCCCCTTCGACGCCAGGATCACCGAGAGCGTCGAAATGGATCCCACCTCATCCACGATGTCCACCGTGAAGGAATATTCCGGCGCGAGAGCTCCTCTCGCTTTTTCGGAGAAGCCGTTCCGATAGGCGCGGGACGAGTCGAACAGATCATAGAGCGAACGGCCGTCCGCCTGGTCCAGCCGGTCGCTTACATCCTGGAGCGCGCGGATATAGCTGTGAAGGATCCGGG
Source organism: uncultured Lachnospiraceae bacterium (assembly GCA_947630085.1). GTDB lineage: Bacteria > Bacillota > Clostridia > Lachnospirales > Lachnospiraceae > UBA3402. The sequence goes on along the minus strand of CANRGP010000020.1, from coordinate 18,762 downwards.
AGAGATTTTCCCGGTTGGACATACAGATCTGCTCCCACATCTCGGGAGATGAGGAAGCGATCCGCGTGATGTCCCGGAACCCGCCGGCGGCAAGCTGCTTCATCATCCCATCCTCGCCGTCGGAATCTTTTACCAGATTCACGAGGCATGAGGCGATCACATGGGGAAGATGGCTGATGGCCGCCGTGATCTGATCGTGGCGATTGTAATCGAGAACGATGGGAATCGAGCCGACCATTCTGGCTACGGACACAAGCCGGTCCGTGTCCTCCCGGCGCGACGCGGCGGAAGGGGTGATGATATAGTAGGCGTTTTCCAGGAGGCGGTCCGTCGAGTTTTCGTATCCGGTCTTTTCCGAACCGGCCATAGGATGCCCGCCGATGAACACGTCGTCCATTCCCAGATCCGCGGCCTGCCTGTGAATGTCCGTTTTGGTGCTTCCCACGTCGGTGACGATGGCCCCCGGCTTCAGCAGCGGTTTCAGCTGCCGCAGGTAGGCCGCGTTGTACTCCACGGGGGCGCAAAGAAAAATGATGTCGCAGAGGCGGAACTCTTCCCCCACGCCGCCGAGGATCAGGTCTATGGTGCCGTCCGCCCTGGCCTGCTCAAGCCGGGAGCGGGTCCGCATATAGGCCATAACGGTAGCGTCGGGCCTGCGCCGCTTGATGCTCCTGGCGATGGAGCCGCCGATCAGCCCAAGGCCGATAAAGCCGAAGATGGAATCGGTTTTTTCTTGTCTGTTCACAGTATCTGGATCCACGATGATCATCCTCCCGATAAGATATGCGCCTTCCCCGGTTCGGTCAGGCGCGCCCGGCAAGCTGTATATACGGTTTCAGATTCTGCATAAGAGAATCAAACTGCTCAAAGGTCAGCGACTGGGGTCCGTCGGACATAGCGCAGGAGGGGCAGGGATGCACCTCCACCATGATCCCGTCCGCGCCGACCGCCGCCGCGGCTTTGGAAAGGGGCTCGATATAGGCCCGGACGCCGGAAGCATGGCTGGGATCCACGATCACCGGCAGATGGCTCTTGGCCCGGATCACAGGGACCGCGCTCAGATCCAGCGTATTGCGCGTGGCCGTTTCATAGGTGCGGATCCCCCGCTCACAGAGGACGATGTTGGGATTGCCCTCGGAGATAATGTATTCCGCCGCGTTGAGCCATTCATCCACAGTCGCGGAAAGGCCGCGCTTGAGCAGAACGGGGACCCGGGATCTTCCGGCCTCCTTGAGCAGCTCAAAATTCTGCATATTCCGGGCTCCGATCTGAAGCATATCCACATACTTCACCGCGGTTTCCAGCGCGCGCAGGCTGGTGACCTCGCAGATGATGTTAAGTCCCGTGGCCTCCCGCGCTTCTTTCATATAGCGGAGTCCTTCCTCCTCCAGCCCCTGGAAGGAATAGGGGGAGGTTCTGGGCTTGTACGCGCCGCCCCGCAGGAAAGAGGCTCCCGCTTTCTTGACCGCCTGCGCCGATTCCAGGAGCATATCGTGGTTTTCGATGGCGCAGGGACCGGCCATGACGGTAAACGTACCGGGCCCGATGAAGGTGTTTCCCACAGGGATCACCGAATCGTCCGGATGAAATTTTTTGTTGACCAGCTTGTAGGATTCCGTGACATTTAAGATCTTGTCGACGCCCTCGGACATCTCGATATTGGATCCGTGCAGTCTGGATTTGTCGCCCACCACGCCGATGATGGTTACCTCGTCGCCGCGGGACAGATGGGCCTGAAGGCCCTTTCCTTCAATAATGCCTGTAACCTTTGCGATCGCCTCCGCGGAAGCGTCGGGTTTCATAATGATGATCATAATCCGTTTCCCTTCCTCTGTATATTTCCATGCGCCGCCGGCGCGGCGCATCATTGCGATAAGCCATTTTATTCTAGGACAGGAGGGAGCAAATGTCAACACTTTATTGGTTTAAATCGCAAAATTGCCCCCGTATTTCATGGAGCGCGGCGGCAATGATTCCGATAGGGGACGGGGCTGTCACGGCGGCACACAAAGAAAGAAGGTGCGGTTCACCACACCTTCCACGGCATATTGCCGCTGCGGCACATCTCATCCAGCTTTTTCCTCTCTCTCTGAGTATCCATGCACTGCCAGAACCCCTGATGGTGGAAAGCCTTTACCTGCCCCATCTGGGAAAGCCGCAGGAGCAGTTCATAATCCATCTCGGATTCGTCCGTGATGTGGTTGAAGATCCCGGGCTCCATGACCATGAACCCGCCGTTGATGAGCGCCGCGTCCTCGTCCTTTTTCTCACGGAAGGAGAGCACATTTCCCTGAGAATCCACCTTGAGGACCCCTTTGGTCTGCGCCAGTGTGGCGGTGGTGATGGTGACCAGCTTCCCGTGGGAGCGGTGAAAGGTCTCCAGAGCCGCCAGATCCACGTCGGCTACCGCATCGCCGTAGGTCACCATGAACGGTTCGTCGCCTATGTATTTGCGGACGCGCGCCAGACGCCCCGCCGTTCCGGTCATCAGCCCGGTGTCGGCCAGGGTGACGCACCAGGGATCCACGGCGTCTTCATGGATTATCGTTTTGTGGCTGCGCATATCGAAGGTCACGTCATAGTTATTGGCGATGTAATTGGCAAAAAACTGCTTGACGACCTCCTGCTTATATCCCAGGCATATGATAAAATCGTTGTAGCCGTAATGGGAATAGATCTTCATAATATGCCAAAGGATCGGCTTGCCTCCGATCTCGATCATCGGCTTCGGGAGAAGATGGCTCTCCTCGCTGATCCGGGAGCCGAGACCTCCGGCCCAAATCACAACTTTCACTGGCATTTCCTCCTGAAGTATGCTTAAAATCTCTTCTGGTCTTCATTATACTTCCTTGTTTTCGTTCTGTAAACAGAAAATAATTTGTATAATATCTACAAATTACTTGTAAAATCCGCAAACCTTTAGTACAATAGCTTCATAGGCTTATTTGTACAGGAGGAATGTGTATGAACGTTTATGGAACCAAACAGATCCGCAACGTCGTCATGTTGGGGCACGGCGGCGCCGGAAAGACGACTCTGGTGGAAGCAATGGCTCTGGTGACGGGGGTCACAAAGAGGATGGGAAGCGTGGTGGATGGAAATACCATCAGCGATTATGATAAGGAAGAGATCAAGAGGCAGTTTTCCATTTCCACATCCCTGGTCCCTGTTGAATACAAGGGCGAGAACGGCCCGGTCAAGATCAACCTTCTGGATACTCCCGGATATTTTGACTTCGTGGGAGAGGTGGAGGAAGCCATCAGCGTGGCGGACGCGGCGGTCATCGTGATCAACTGCAAGGCCGGCATCGAGGTAGGTACGGAGAAAGCCTGGGAGCTGTGCGAGAAGTACAATCTTCCCCGGATCATTTTTGTGACGAACATGGACGACGACCATGCCAGCTACCGGGATCTTGTGATCAAGCTGGAGACCCGCTTCGGCCGCAGGATCGCTCCGTTCCATATGCCCATCCGTGAGAACGAGAAGTTCGTGGGATTCGTCAATGTGGTGAAGATGGCGGGAAGAAGATTTACCACATTAAGCGATTATGAAGAGTGCGAGATCCCGGACTATTGCCAGAAGTATCTGAACATTTACCGGGAGGCCCTGATGGAGGCCGTGGCGGAGACCAACGAGGAGTTCATGGAGAGGTACTTCGCGGGTGAGGAATTCACATATCAGGAGGTTTCCTCCGCTCTGCGCGAGAACGTGCTGAACGGCAGCATTGTCCCCGTGATGCTGGGCAGCGGCATCAATGCCCAGGGAGCCAGGATGCTTCTTCAGGCCATTGACAAATATCTGCCGTCGCCGGATCATTTCGAGTGCATCGGCGTGGATATCTCCACGGGCGAGCGCTTCGTGGCAAAGTACAACGACGACGTTTCCCTTTCCATGAGAGTATTCAAGACCATCGTGGATCCGTTTATCGGCAAATACTCTCTTGTGAAGGTGTGTACCGGAACGCTGAAGCCGGATACCGTTTCCTACAACGTTAACAAAGAGACGGAGGAGAAGATCGGCAAGATCTATACCCTGCGCGGCAAGGAGCAGATCGAGCTTCCCGAGCTGAAAGCGGGGGATATCGGGGCGGTAGCCAAGCTGAACGTGACCCAGACAGGCGATACGCTTGCCATGCGTACGGCTCCCATCCTGTATCACAAGCCGGAGATCTCCACGCCCTATACCTATATGCGCTACACCACCAAGACGAAGGGCGACGACGACAAGGTGGCCAGCGCCCTGGCGAAGCTTATGGAGGAGGATCAGACCCTCCGCATGGTTGGAGACAAGGAGAACCGCCAGACCCTGCTTTACGCCATCGGTGACCAGCAGCTCGAGGTGGTTGTCAGCAAGCTCCAGAACCGCTATAAGGTGGAGATCGAATTGGCCAAGCCCAGGTTCGCGTTCCGCGAGACGATCCGCAAGAAAGTGGAGGCTCAGGGCAAGTACAAGAAGCAGACCGGCGGCCACGGCCAGTACGGCGATGTGAAGATGTCCTTTGAACCTTCCGGCGACCTGGAGACGCCGTATGTATTTGAGGAGCAGGTATTCGGCGGGGCCGTTCCCAGGAACTACTTCCCTGCCGTCGAGAAGGGGATCCAGGAATGTGTCCTGAAGGGGCCGCTCGCCGGATATCCGGTCGTAGGCATAAAGACGGTTCTTCTGGACGGATCCTATCATCCGGTGGATTCCTCCGAAATGGCATTCAAGATGGCTGCCAGCCTGGCCTTTAAAAAGGCGTTCATGGAAGCCAATCCCGTGCTCCTGGAGCCGATCGCTTCCGTGAAGGTGACGGTTCCGGATAAGTTTACCGGCGATATCATGGGGGATCTGAACCGCCGCCGCGGGCGTGTTCTGGGGATGAATTCCAACCATCACGGCAAGCAGATCATTGAGGCAGACGTGCCGATGTCGGAAATGTTCGGTTACAATACCGACCTCAGATCCATGACGGGCGGAATCGGCGTTTACGAGTATGAATTCAGCCGCTATGAACAGGCTCCGGGCGACATTCAGAAGAAGGAAGTGGAAGCCAGAGCCGCCAGCCTGGAGGAGACCGAGGGCTGACCGGAAAAGGCATAGAGAGGGTATCCCAAGAGTCACGAAACGACTTGAGGGATGCCCTTTTTGTATTTCCGTTTCTGCTTTTCAGATGCCCCGCTTTATTCATGGATCTCACGCGTGGGAAACGGCGGGCGGTTCCGGCGCGCCCGCGGGAGCTGCGGCACCGCACGGCGCTTTGCGGAAGGAAGACTCTCCGCGGTTACAACATTTTGCGGTCGCGCTGCGGGAAGATGCAAAATGTAGTTGAATGGGCAGGTTATCAATGCTATAATAAACTAATTAAGACAGGTTACAAAAGGAGCGTCCGCACATGAGAAGAAAGACAGCGATCCTGCTTGCGGTTCTGCTGGCCGTTCAGAACCCGGTGTCGGTTTCGGCATCGGCGGTCATGGATATTCCGGAGACGCAGACTCCGGCGGAGGACCCGGAAAATGAAAGCCGGCAGCAGGATATAGAAGAGACGGAAGAGAATAAACAGGGGGAGACGGATCCGGCGACACCGGCCGACGCGGAGCCTTACAGGCTTCAGACGCTCGCGCTGGAGAGAACCGGAAATCTGGCCGTTCAGATCCGGGGAGTGGTTCCATCCAAACGCTCGGTATGGCAGCTGGAGCTGTATCCGTCCGACGGGACCGGAGAGACGCTGACGGGGCAGATCGGGCCCTCCGCGGAGCTTCCCGCCTCCGACGGAAGCTCTTATGTCAGCGCCTATGCTGTGTTTGAGGAGATCCCCGCGGGGAAATATGATCTGCGGCTGACACCGCTTTCGGGCGACGATCATTCTTACCTTCCGTATGAGCAGAAGGGGCTCGTCATCGGGGACGACATGACGACGCTTTATCTGATGAATGACAGACCGCAGCTTCACGGGTATACGGATGAGCAGACCGCCGGAAGGTTCGGAATGCTTTTGATGGGAGATATCAATGACGACGGGGTATTGGACGACGGCGACAAAGAGGTGCTGGTTGACATCCTGGCATCGGAAGAGTACCCCCGGGACGTCTATTATGAGAGAGCGGATCTGAACGGCGACGGCGAGGTGGATCTTCTGGATATGACCGCTTTTGTGAAGTATTATGAGAGCGGCGCGGAATCCCGCAGGGCGCAGCCGGTGAAAAGCATTCTGATCCGGGCCGGCGAAGTGACGGAGACCCATCCGGATAACACTTCCGTTACAGGAGCGCTGGGAGACGTCCTGGCAGGGACGTCGAAGACCCTGCAGATGCAGAGCGCGGGCAAGGTGATCAGCGAGGCCGCTCCCGTAGAGATCGCCGCCTCCTTTGAGGAGGCCAGGACCATGGGCGGGTTCGTGATCGATCCGGTGAACGGCTCGGGAGGAAGTATCCGGGACGGCCAGATCATTGTGGAGGACGCGCAGGGGCGGCAGAGAGTGTTTGCCGTGCATAACGGCAAAGTCGAGCAGGCGGTCCGGACGGTTCGCGCCAGCTTTTCTCTGATCGCGGCGGATCAGGAAAACGAGATGCTCCAGGGGCTGCCCATCGTCATCGACTTGAAGGGCCAGGTGGCTGTGAAGAAGATCACCATAAAAGTGACGAAGACGATGGACGGTGGCAATATTGCCGATATTTCCAGTGTGGAATTTTACGGAGACATGAAAGAGCGGATCCCGGAGGCGCCCATGTCCGTCCCGGAGAGGGTCGCGGTGGACAACGGAAGCGAATGCTTCACTCTGACGTGGAAGCGGATGCCCAACGTCACGGGATATCAGGTGACGGTGACCGGCGTCAACAGCGGCGGCGTTCAGACTACGGATACTTATGATGTGGAAACGGCGGAGCTTGCGGTGTCCGGTCTGGGAGACGGCAAGCTGGTCAACGGCAGCTCCTATCAGGTGCAGATCCGCTCCGTGAACGGAGCCTGGAGGAGCAGGGCAGCCCAGATAACCGCGGAGCCCCGGGCCATGGGGCTTCCTCCGGCTCCCGAAAACCTTGAGATCAAGGCCGGTATCCGCCGCCTCACCCTCGGATGGAAAGCGATGAAGGATACGGAGAGCTATACTCTGTACTACCGGGAGACATCGGATATCCACGCGGCTTACCGGTCCGTGCCCGATATCCGGGACGCTTCCTACATACTGGACGGGCTGAAGGACGAGACGGAATACGAGATTTACCTGACGGGAACCAATCCGATCGGGGAGGGGCCGGAATCGCTCCATTACGTGGCCTCGACGGTCAGCCTGGATCCTCCGAAAACCCCCAATTATAAACTGATCAACGTTCCGGTTTCCGGAAGCGAGGTTACCGCCCACATTGTGTCTGTGGAATACGGAGGGGAAGGGGAGCATCAGTTCGACGTGGCGGACGGCCGGTACGATACCGCCTGGGTGCGGAACGACTGGGACGCGGGATATGCCTACCCGGGAGAGAACAAGGCGCCTGCCGTAACCTTTGACAGGGAATACCAGATGGACACCATCGTGGTGATCCCGGATGGCGAGCAGACGTTCAGCCTGACAGGAGGGACCCTGTACTGCCGCGACGGGGACGGGACGGAGACAAAGCTTCCCACGGTCATGACCCGCAGGGTCAGCAGCAACAAGAAAGTATATTATGTATTCCAGACGGCAGAGCCCTTTACCGCAAAGCGGGTACAGCTGCAGCTGGGGAACGCATACGGCGTCGAGGGACGGATCAGCATTGCCGAGATGAAATTCTACTACTATGATCCGATCGAGCACGACATCATGGACCTGTACGAGGACAGCTATCATGTCGTGCTGCGCCGGGGAGTGACGCTTGCGGATATCAACAGGCTCCGGGCGAGGCTTCTCGTCAAGGACAGCGTGAGCGGAGAGCTCCATCCGAAGAAAGAGCAGCTGGAGGCGGAGCTGGACAATGCCGAGAGGATTTTAAAGGACGGCGGACTCCAGTCTGAGATCCTCCGGGTGGATACGAAGGATACCGTCCGCTCCGACGGGCATATCACGTTTAAGGGAGGGCTCAATACCTTCCAGCCGCTTGGAGTAACGGCTCTGGCGGGGGAGACCGTGACGGTCTATGTGGGCGGTCCCGTCTGCAGGAACGGAGATACGACAAGGCTGGAGCTGATCGTTTCCCAGTATCACGGAAGCTCCAAGGCCGTCTTTAAGTCCATGGGGTACCTGAAGGCCGGGGCGAACACCGTCACCGTGGAAGCGCTGGACGACATGAATCTGGAGAGAGGCGGACAGCTGTATGTGGAGTACACCGGGAACGCCGGCGAGGAGGAGTACGGCGTCCGTGTCAGCGGCGGCTATAAGAGCTCCGTACTGGATCTGTCCGACGTAACGGATGAGCAGGAGCGCATACGGCTCGCGGAGCAGTATCTTACGGAGCTTTCGGCCCAGGAGAGCGGGGCGGAGTCCGATCATGCCCACAGCCATCCGTCATACGGATGGGATCCGAGAAACTGCGTTTTCGAGGCCACGGACATCGTCACACGTTATGGGATGATGTCGACCGCGGCGCAGCAGGTGCTTGCGGGCCTGGGAAACCGTGACATCCATGAGATGGCGGTGCAGCTGGAGCAGTCCATGACGGCGTTCGACCAGATGATGGTGCTGTTCTATCAGCACAAGGGTCTGAGCGAGGATCCTCAGGCTCCGGCTTCCAACCGAATGCCTGCGGGACGCATCAACATCCGTTACCAGAGAATGTTCGCCGGAGCGTTCATGTATGCCGGAGGGCGCCATATCGGGATCGAATGGCCGGAGCTTGCCGGACTGATGGGAGGCGTTCCCGTTTCCGCCGACCCGGACGGAAGGTACCGGGGCGAGGGGCAGTATTTCGGCTGGGGAATTGCCCACGAGATCGGCCACGAGATCAACGAGGGCGTTTACGCGGTAGCGGAAGTGACCAACAATTACTTTGCCGTTCTGGCTCAGGCGAAGGACACCAACGATTCCGTGCGCTATGATTATGACGACGTGTTCCGGAAGGTCACGTCCGGGACGAAGGGAAAAGCGGCCGACGTGTTCGTGCGGCTGGCTATGTACTGGCAGCTTCATCTTGCCTATGATCTGGACGGGTACAATTATAAGACCTACGCGGACAACGGGAAGCAGCTTGAGAATCTGTTCTTTGCCCGGGTGGATTCGTATGTAAGAGATCTTTCCACGGCGCCGGGGGCTGCCGACAACCGGCTGAGCCTGGACGGGGCGGATACGGACAACCGGCTGATGCGCCTTGCCGTGGCCGCTTCGGAAAAGAATATACTGGAGTTTTTCCGGCGGTGGGGACTTGAGCCCGATTCGGGGACGGTCCGCTACGCATCCCAGTTCCCGGAGGAGACCAGAGGGATCTGGTTTGCCAACGATGAGATCCGGGCGGAGCAGATCCGCGCGGGAGCCGGACAGAATATGGCGGACGGCATATCGGTCGGCGGAACCGTTTCCTACACCGCCGGAAGCAGCCGGGTCAGGCTGGATCTTTCCGCGGGGGCCGGAGGGGATGCCATATGGCTCTATGAGATTTCCCGGTATGAGAGGATCCGGGGAGAGATTGTCCGAAGACCGGCGGGATATGCCTGGGCGGACGGCGGAAACGCCGTGTACACGGATGTGATCGGTACCATTAACAACCATACATTTACTTATGAGGTTACAGGTTACGACAGGTGGCTGAACCCGACGGAGACTGCGGAGATCGGCACGGTGAAGGTCTCCCACGACGGACAGATTGACAAGTCCCTGTGGACCGTGACGACCAATCTGACCAATGAAAACCTGGAGCAGCCGGGAGCCGGCCATCCGGACACCACCTTCCAGCCGGGGACGGAGAATATGATCGACGGGAACCCGGATACCGGATTTACGGGAAGTACCGAAGCGGGGACGGATCCGGAGATCATTATCGATCTCGGACAGGAGGAGACGATCACCGGGTTTGTCTATGAGACCGTGTCCGGTACGCCTATCGACCGGTTTGAGATCTATGTGAGCACATCGGGAGACGACGGCTGGAAGCAGGTGACGACGACGGAGAAGCAGTTTAGTTTGAGCGGAGGCAGACAGACGGTGTATTTCCACGACAGCGCCAATCTGTATACCTATGATGCTTCCCGGGTGCGTCTGGAAGCCCGGGGACAGAGCGGGAAGCCCCTGACCATATCGGAGATCTCTCTTCTGGGACAGACCGGGGACGACATCTCCTTTGCGGATACCGGAGGGATCGGCATCCTTCGGTCCGAATATACGGGAAGCAGCGGGGAGAAGATCCCCCAGGGATCTCTCATATTTACCGGGCAGTATAAAGGAAACCCCGCTTTTAATACGGTGCTTCTGTGGGATGAGAACGGGAACCTGGTAGGGGGCACGGACGCGGACGGCAGCATACGGGCGGCTCAGATCATATTTGCTCCGCAGCCGGCGGGAGGCGGCCTGCTGGGAGAGATCAGCTCCGGAACCTGGGTGTATTATGTGGAACCGGAATATGCGGCGGCATTCGCAAGCCGAAAGGTGAGAGCGGAGCTTTACCGTGTGGACAACGCGCTGACAAACGAGGGAGAACGGCTGGTCAGCTCCACGCCGTTTGTGGACGTTCCGACGCAGCTTCCGTCGGTAGTCCTGGATCCGGGGAGGTGACGGCAGTGACGGGAAGAAAAAAGATCGGACGGATCCGGATGACGGCCGCCGTATGCCTGACGGCGCTGGCACTGTCCGGAGCCGCCTGTACGGAGTCGATGGCGGAAAGCACTTCCGTGAACGGAGCCGCCACATGGAAAAGAGGGACCGGGAGCGGCCGCGCGGATCTGTCCCTGCAGCTGGTCAGAAAAAACGGAATTGGAGATATCAGTGCAGTCCGGATCCGGGTGGCCGTGTCCGGCGGTTCGGAGGCGGTTCCCGAGGCGGATTTTGTCTTTGACAGCAGCTGGGCGGTTCCGGTAAAGGAATCCGTATACGACGAGACGGGCGGGATCCTGACCATTATCCTGGCCGGCAACGGGGAGATCATGGAGCAGGGCAACATCCGCAGGATCGGGACTCTTAACATCACCTCCGGCGACAGTCCGGCGGCCGTGGTAAAAGATGTGCAGATCGCGGCGGACGGGGAGCTGTTTGAAGTTTCTCTTGTGCAGGAGAGCAGCATATCCTGGAATTCATCGGGACAGAGCTCCGGCGGATCGGGAGGCTCCGGGGGTTCCGGAAGCTCCGGCAGCGGCTACCGCCCGTCCGGGGGCTCGGGAAGCGGAGGAAGCGGCTCCGGCCCGGCAGGCACAGGAAACAGCGGCGTTTACCGGGAGCCGATGAAGGATGCGGAAGAGATCGAGGGAGAATGGGAGAAAAACGCGGCCGGATGGAAATACCGCCTTTCATCCGGGATCTACGCAAAGAATACATGGATTTATACAGGCGGACTCTGGTACCATATGGGAAGCTCCGGCATCATGGATACCGGCTGGTATCTGCAGGGAAATACCTGGTACTATCTGCGCTCCGACGGGCACATGAAAAAGGGCTGGCTGGACCTGAACGGGATCTGGTATTACCTCGAAGAAGAGAACGGAAAAATGCGGACGGGCTGGCTGATGGACGGCGGGTACTGGTACTATCTGAAGGATGACGGGAGCCTTGCCGTCGGATGGACCACGATCGGAGGCGCCCAGTATTATTTCAACGAGACGGCCCCGGTTTCTGCAGCGGCGCAGAATCAGACCGCTGGAAAAGCGGGGACGAATACCGCGTCTCAGCGCCCGTATGGAGCGATGTATGCCCAGGCGGCAACCCCGGACGGCTCGTTCGTGGACGCATACGGAGTAAAGCAGACTGCGGGAACGGGAAGTCCGGTGAGCCCGGCGGGGACAGGAAGCCCGGTGAGCCCGGCAGGGACAGGAAGCCCGGTGAGCCCGGCGGGAACAGGAAGCCCGGTGAGCCCGGCGGGAACAGCGGGTCCGAAGAGTCCGCTGCTCCCGTAGAAGGAGAGTGTGGGCGCCGTCTCACCTTTTTCCGGCGATCTGCCGGGAGAGCATCCGTATGAGATCCAGCTTTCCCCGGTCCGCCGGGTTCATGTACTGGACCAGGATATCGGTCAGAAGGCCGGTTTCCTGGTCCGTAAACGTGATCCCTCTTTTACCGGCTTCCATGGTCAGGGACACGAACCGGTTCATAAGCTGCTGCCGGGGAGTTCTTTGGATCTGGTCGGTAAATTCCGACAGGAAACGGATCTTTTCGGGATTCATCGAGCGTATCCGGGGATCGTTTTTCCAGTCATTGTTCATCGGGTCGGGTCTCCTTTCTCAGGACAGCTGCCTCATGGCCTGGACCAGGAGAGAGGCAGTCTCCAGCCGGGATTGCTGCTGGGGAGGAAGAAAATATTTGAACTGCTCCGGAGCGATTCCGTGAGATGCGGGACCGCTTTTTTCATCCTGCGGGGGCTGGGGGCTGTCCTGTGGGGGAAGCGCGGGTTCGACCGGAACGGCTTCCTGGACATCCGCTCCGGAACGGGACCTTCCCGCCTGCCACCCCCGCAGAAAATTGCTGACCAGGTCGATAAAATCCTGTTCCTGGGGATTGGCGTAGGGCCGGATGGCTCCCATCATATCCAGCGGGGAGCGCGGCGCCTGGTCGCCGAGTGAGCAGATCCCCATTTCCATGGTTTCCTCATCGTCAAACAGAGATATGGTCCGGCGCAGCTCCTGAAATTTTACCATGACGGAAAGGAGCCGCTGCTCGCTGATGTTCACATAGGGGAGAGCGGCCTTTACCATCTGGAGCCGGTGGTCGCCGGTAAGATAATCAAAATCAGTCAGTTTCATACTGGGTTCTTCGTTCATGTCCGCCCCGTTTTTTGTCTTTGGAGTCATTATATGCGGGGGAACCTGTCAGACATTCCGGCATATGATAAGTTATATAGAAAAAATGCGGGAGGAACATATGCCGGGCCGCCTGATTATAGATGGAAACGCTGTATATGAGATCGATGAAGAATGTATGGAATATATGAACGGACGAAGAGGGAGAAGACCGCAGACGGGACAGAAGGAGACGATGGCCGGTCAGAACCGGACCGGGAAAAAGTCTGCGGGGAGGGGCGGAGCCGTATAGGCGCCGCCCCTCCCCGGGGCAAAACAGGATCCGGAACCGCGGGCTGTGAAGCCGGCGGCCCCGGATCTTTGGTACGGGCCTGTGGGCGGAGCCTGTCAGCAGCAGAAGCTGTTGCCGTTGCCGTTCCCGCAGAGGCAGAGCAGGATGATGATCCAGAGAATATCGCATCCGCAACCGCAGCTGCCGTTTCCTATGTTCGAGATGCCGTTCCCGTTGCTGCAGCAGCACAGCAGCAGGATCAGAAAGATAATATTGCAGCCGCTGTTTCCTCCATCGCATCCGCAACCACAGTTTGTTGCCGCCAAATCACTCATTTTTGTTCCTCCAGATATTCTGTTTACACTCCATCATATGTCTCTCTGCTTGCCACTGTTTCCAGGATTTTGGGAAATACGAAAAACATCTTGAAAAGGACAAAAAACAGATTCCATTTTGAGAAAAATATGTTATACTACAGATTGGGGAGTTTCAATTTCATTTTAGACTGATAGGAAAAATCTATGGGTACGACATATCGTTCAAACAGCAGCTCATCTTCCGGCAGCGGAAGAAGCAGAGCACAGCAGACCCGCGCCAGAAGCGGCTCCGCTTCCCGCACGGGCCGGTCCGCTTCCTCGTCGGGAAGAAGAACAGAGTACAGCGGAAATTCATATACGGCCAGGCGCGGCTATTCCAGCAGGAAGCGGAAGCCGTCGCCGGATTACAGGCTGATCGCCGTGGCCGGAGTGCTTCTGATCCTGGTCATCGCCGCGATTGCGTACGGGATGACCTCCAATCCGTCCCGGAGCCCGGTAGACTCCGGGGAGGAGACCCTGATGGCCGCCACGGAGACGGAGACCGAGCTTGTGAAGGAAGTCACGGTAGACGGGATCTCCATCACCGGCCTGTCCAGGGACGAGGCGGAAGCGGCGATTCTTGAGAAATATCCGTGGAAGATGAAAGTCACCCTCCGGGACGACGTATATGAGATAGGCAATCTCATGGAGGGAAAGGTGTCCGCCCTTCTGGAAGAGATCTTCAGCGGGGAGCCGAAGGAATCCTACACACTGGACACCTCCGGACTTGAGGAGGCCGTGTCCGCGCAGGTAGCCGCTATGGCCGAAAGATGGGACAAGGAGCCTAAAAACGGTTCCATTTCTTCATACGATGCCTCCAGCGACAGCTTCCTGTTTGCGGGGGAGGAGGCCGGTTTTGCCATCAACCGGGAGAAGCTGGCCGCCGATATTCTGGCTGCCATACAGGCCAAAGATTTTGATGCCGACATCACCGCAGAGGGAAGCGCGGTGGAGCCGGAGATCACCCAGGCAGGCGCCAGGGACCTGTATAAGACCATCGGAACATACACGACACAGACGACCAACAATTCCAACCGGAATACCAATGTGCGCCTGGCGGCGGAAAAGCTGAACGGGACTATCGTACAGCCGGGGCAGGAGCTTTCGTTCAACGCGACGGTGGGCGAGCGCACCGAGGCGAAGGGATACAAGAGCGCGGCCGCCTACAACAACGGCGAGGTGGTGCAGGAGATCGGGGGCGGCGTATGCCAGGTTTCCACGACTCTGTATAACGCGGTGCTCCGGGCAGGACTCAAGATCTCCAGACGTCAGTCCCATACATTTGAGCCGTCCTACGTAACGCCGGGTATGGACGCCACCGTGAGCTGGGGAGGCCCGGATTTCTGCTTTGTCAATACGAGCAAAGCGGCCATCGGGATCAAGGCCAGCTACTATGACCGGACGATGACGGTATCCGTCTACGGGATCCCTGTTCTCGAGGACGGCGTTACTTACAGCCTAGAGTCCACAAAGATTGCGGATACAGATCCGCCCGCGCCCACGTACGAGGAGGATCAGACCCTCCAGCCCGACGAGGAGGTGACGGTTTCCTCCGGAAGCGGCGGGAGCCGCTGGGAGACGAGGCTGGTCATCAAAAAAGACGGTGAAACCATAAGCCGGGAGATCGATCACACTACCACATATAAAGGCCATGCTCCGGTTATCCGGAGAAATACATCCGGCGTTGTCATCGGAGGAGAGACGGAAACGTCGACAGAAACCTCCTCTCAGCCCCAGGAGGTGACTCCGGGACCGCAGAGCGAGCCCGACATATCCCAGGGACCGGGATCGCTGACCACGCAGCCCGTGCCCGAGACTTCGCCCCAGCCGGGGCCGGAGCCATCCACGGAGGCCGTCACACCGCAGCCGGCGGGTCCGGTGCCGGTTTCGCCGGACGCGGGACCGGGAAGCGATTATCCGGGCGGGGATACTCCCATCGTAGCTCCGGCGCCGCCGGGCTGACATCAATATGCGCATCAGAAGGACAGAGGATATGCCTCGGACATCCGCTCCGGGCATATCCTTTTTTGCTTTATAAAAAACAGCCGCCGCGGGAGATGAAAAATAGCGGATTGTTCATAAATAAGTACGAAAAATCGGCGGTTTTTCCTTTTCAAATCGAGAAAAAGTTGCTATAATGTTAGCCAGGACAGTGCGTGGAGTTTCCATGCACGGTACTGGTTTATATGGTTGCTGTTCGGACGGACGGCCTTTCCCTGCGGCTTTGGCCGCGCGGGAGGCAGGATGTCCATCCGATGTGATAGCAGGGACGGAAGCGGGCCTGTAAGCGGGCCTGACACCTGCCTTCGCTTCTGCTTTTCTGCCGCCCGAACAGAACGTAATATTCACATTAGTAGGAGGAAAACACAATGGCAAGAAAAATGAAAACCATGGATGGTAATCAGGCCGCCGCTCATGCTTCGTATGCGTTTACCGAAGTAGCGGCCATGTACCCCATCACCCCTTCTTCCGTCATGCCGGAGCATACGGATGAGTGGGCAACCGAAGGCAGGAAAAATATTTTCGGCCGCACGGTCCAGATCACCGAGATGCAGTCCGAGGCGGGCGCGGCGGGCGCCGTGCACGGATCTCTGGCGGCGGGTGCTCTGACTACCACCTACACCGCTTCCCAGGGACTTCTGCTGATGATCCCGAATCTGTACAAGATCGCAGGTGAGCAGCTTCCCGGCGTGATCAATGTTTCCGCCCGTGCCATTGCCAGCCACGCGCTTTCCATTTTCGGCGACCACTCCGACGTGTATGCCTGCCGTCAGACCGGATGCGCCATGCTGTGCGAATCCAGCGTGCAGGAAGTCATGGATCTGACCGCCGTGGCCCATATGTCGGCTATCGAGGGCAAGGTTCCGTTCATCAACTTCTTTGACGGCTTCCGTACCTCCCATGAGATCCAGAAGATCGAGGCGTGGGATTATGACGATCTGGCGGAGATGGTCAACTGGGACGCGATCGCCGAGTTCCGCCATCATGCCCTGAATCCCAGCCATCCGTGCCAGAGAGGTTCCGCCCAGAACCCGGACATCTTCTTCCAGGCAAGAGAAGCCTGCAACCCGTACTATGACGCGCTTCCGGCCATTGTCCAGAAGTATATGGACAAGGTGAACGCCAAGATCGGAACCGATTATAAGCTGTTCAACTATTACGGCGCCGCCGATGCGGAGCACGTGATCATTGCAATGGGCTCCGTCAACGATACCATCGAGGAGACCGTTGATTACATGATGGCGCAGGGAGCCAAGGTAGGCGTTGTGAAGGTACGCCTCTATCGTCCGTTCAGTGCCGAGGCCCTGATCGACGCGATCCCGGATACGGTAAAGCAGATCTCCGTCCTTGACAGGACCAAGGAGCCGGGCGCCATAGGCGAGCCGCTGTATCTGGATGTGGTAGCCGCCCTCAAGGGAAGCAAATTTGATTCGGTTCCCGTCTTTACGGGCCGTTACGGACTGGGCTCCAAGGATACCACGCCGGCGCAGATCGTCGCCGTGTTCGGCAATACCGAGAAGAAGGTGTTCACCATCGGCATCGTGGACGATGTGACCCATCTGTCCCTTCCGACCGGAGCTCCTCTGGTCACCACCCCCGAAGGGACTACCAACTGCAAGTTCTGGGGCCTGGGTGCGGACGGTACCGTCGGCGCCAACAAGAACTCCATCAAGATCATCGGCGACAACACCGATATGTATGCGCAGGCATACTTTGACTACGATTCCAAGAAGTCCGGCGGCGTGACCATGAGCCATCTGCGCTTCGGACACAAGAAGATCAAGTCCACCTACCTGATCCATACCGCCAACTTTGTGGCGTGCCACAATCCGGCGTATGTCCGCAAGTACAATATGGTTCAGGAGATCGTGGACGGCGGCACCTTCCTGCTGAACTGCTCATGGAACGCGGAGGAGCTGGAGACCCATCTGCCCGGACAGATGAAGAAGTACATTGCCGATCACAACATCCAGTTCTATACCATTGACGGTGTGAAGATCGGTATCGAGACCGGCATGGGCCCGACCCGCATCAACACCATTCTTCAGTCCGCGTTTTTCACCCTGACCGGGATCATTCCGCAGGAGAAGGCCATCCAGCTCATGAAGGATGCCGCTCAGAAGACCTACGGCCGCAAGGGCGAGGATGTGGTCAGGAAGAACTGGGCCGCTATTGACGCCGGTGCTACCGGAATCGTGAAGGTCGATGTGCCGGAGTCCTGGAAGGACTGCAAGGACGAGGGACTTGACTATGCCGTTGTGACGGAAGGCCGCAAGGATGTTGTGGACTTTGTCAACAATATCCAGTCTGCCGTCAGCGCTCAGGAAGGCAATAATCTGCCGGTGTCCGCGTTCAGGGATTATGTGGACGGTTCCACACCCTCCGGTGCGGCGGCTTATGAGAAGCGAGGCATCGCCGTGGATGTTCCGGTATGGAATCCCGACAACTGTATCCAGTGCAACTTCTGCTCTTATGTGTGCCCGCACGCAGTGATCCGTCCGGTTGCGATGACCGAGGACGAGGCGGCAGCGGCTCCCGAAGGCATGAAGACCCTGGCTCTGACCGGTATGCCGCAGTATAAATTCGCAGTGACCATTTCCGCGCTTGACTGTACCGGATGCGGCTCCTGCGCCAATGTCTGCCCGGGCAAGAAGGGCGAGAAGGCTCTGACCATGGATAAGCTGGCGAACCATATGGATGAGCAGCCGGCCTTTGACTATGGCCGGGCCCTGCCGGTCAAGACCGATGTGATTGCCAAGTTCAAAGATACTACCGTAAAGGGAAGCCAGTTCAAGCAGCCCCTGCTTGAGTTCTCCGGCGCGTGCGCAGGCTGCGGCGAGACTCCTTATGCGAAGCTGATCACCCAGCTGTTCGGCGACCGGATGTACATTGCCAACGCGACGGGATGCTCCTCCATCTGGGGCAACTCCTCACCGTCCACACCGTATACCGTCAACGCCAGGGGACAGGGCCCGGCGTGGGGCAACTCCCTGTTCGAGGACAACGCCGAGTACGGCTTCGGTATGCTGCTGGCTCAGAACGCGATCCGCGACGAGCTGAAGGAGAAGGTTGAGGCCCTGATCGCGAAGGACGAGGCTCCCGAGGCTGTGAAAGCGGCCGGCAGGGAATGGCTCGACACCTTCAGCGTAGGCGCTCTGAACGGAACCGCCACGGACGCTCTGGTAGAAGCTCTCAAGACCTGCGACTGCGATACGGCCAAGTACCTGGTCGCCAACGCGGACTTCCTGGCGAAGAAATCCCAGTGGGTGTTCGGCGGCGACGGATGGGCCTATGATATCGGCTTCGGCGGCGTAG
>CANRGP010000019.1 GCA_947630085.1 uncultured Lachnospiraceae bacterium | reverse complement strand
ATAAAGAAAAACTGTGTGATTGGGAAGAGGTTTCGGCTTCTTCCCTTTATTTTTGCCAACTATAATTTTACACTAACTGTCTTATATAACATATATTCTGCGTTCGGATCATGGTAAACTGATATCATCAAGAGATAAGCAGGAGGTATATACAAATGGCGGATTTTACAACACTTGGAGCTCTCATAGGGCTCGCGGCCGCGATCATCCTGATCCTCGTCAAGGTACATCCGGCCTACAGCCTGATCCTGGGGGCGCTGATCGGAGGCATCGCCGGCGGGGGAGGACTGGATCTGACAGTCAGCACAATGGTGACCGGGGCCCAGAGCATGATGTCTTCTGTGCTGCGCATCCTGACCTCGGGCATCCTGGCGGGAACGCTGATCAAGACCGGAGCGGCGGAAAAGATCGCGGAAATGATCGTGGAAAAGCTGGGAGAGAAGCGAGCCGTCGCGGCCGTCGCGATCGCGACGATGATCATCTGCGCGGTCGGAGTGTTTGTGGACATCTCGGTGATCACTGTCGCGCCCATCGCTCTCGGCATCGCAAAAAAAGCCGGATATCCCAAACCGGCGATCCTTCTGGCAATGATCGGCGGAGGAAAGGCGGGCAATATCATATCGCCGAATCCCAATACGATCGCGGCCTCCGAGGCGTTCGGCGTTGATATGACTTCCCTGATGATGAAAAATGTGATCCCCGCTGTCGGCGCGCTGGTGGTGACCATCCTCCTGGCCGGTATGCTGACAAAAAAGAATTCCGCCCCCGTAACGGAGCAGGACCTGGAGAAGCGGGACCAGGAAAAGGCGCTGCCCTCGTTCTGGGCGGCCATCTGCGGCCCTGTGGTGGTGATCCTCCTTCTGGCTCTGCGGCCCCTTGCGGGAATTTCAGTGGATCCGCTGATCGCTCTTCCGGTGGGCGGCATCGTCTGCGCGGTGGCCACGGGGAACGCAAAAAAGATGATCGGGTATGCGGAATTCGGACTTGGCAAAGTAGCGGGCGTGTCGGTGCTTCTGGTGGGCACGGGTACCATTGCCGGGATCATCAAAGCCTCCGCGCTGCAGTACGATGTGATCCATGTGCTGGAGATGATGAATATGCCGGCGTT
The DNA here is from genome assembly GCA_947630085.1 of uncultured Lachnospiraceae bacterium. GTDB lineage: Bacteria > Bacillota > Clostridia > Lachnospirales > Lachnospiraceae > UBA3402. The sequence goes on along the minus strand of CANRGP010000019.1, from coordinate 29,624 downwards.
TATCCTGGCGCCTCTTGCCGGGATCCTGATGGCTGCCGCGGCGGCTTCGACGACGGCCGGCGCGACCATCGCGTCCCAGACGTTTGCGGGTACGCTTCTCGCGGCCGGTGTGCCCGCGGTTTCCGCCGGTGCCATGGTACACGCGGGAGCGACGGTCCTGGATTCCCTGCCCCACGGCTCTTTCTTCCACGCGACAGGAGGATCCGTCAATATGACCATCAAGGAGCGTATGGCGCTGATCCCCTATGAGGTGTGTGTAGGGCTTACGAGCACGGTCCTTTCCGTGATCCTGTTCATGATCGGGATCTGAGCGGAAATATTGCGGCATGATCTGAAACAAAAATCCGAATCGGGAGGTACATATTTATGAAGGTAGCGATAGCGATTGATTCAATGAAGGGAAGCCTGTCGTCCCTTGAGGCGGGAAATGCAGCCGCCGAGGGTGTGCTGCGCGTTTATCCGGGCGCGGAGGTATGTGTCCGCCCGCTGGCGGACGGGGGCGAAGGGACCGTGGAGGCGCTGACCTGCGGTATGGGAGGCGAGCTGCAGAATGTGAGAGTAACGGGGCCGCTGGGCGACCCGGTGGACTGCCGGTACGGCATAGTAGATGACGGGAGTACAAAGACCGCCGTTGTGGAAATGTCCGGAGCCGCCGGGATCACTCAGGTGCCGGACGGGCTCCGCAACCCTCTGAACACGACCACCTACGGCGTGGGAGAGGTGATCCGCGACGCCATTGCAAAGGGGTGCCGCAGATTTATCGTGGGGATCGGCGGAAGCGCCACCAATGACGGGGGTATCGGAATGCTGCAGGCGCTGGGCTACGGCATACTGGACGGGGACGGCAGGCCGGTATCCCGCTGCGGGCGCGGCCTCGCGGATATTGAGCGGATCACGGACGAGAATGTGATCCCGGAGCTCAGGGAGTGTACGTTCCGGATCGCCTGTGACGTAACCAATCCCCTCTGCGGGGAGAAAGGCTGCAGCGCCGTTTACGGGCCGCAGAAGGGCGCCACGCCTCAGATCATCCGCGATATGGACGGATGGCTGGCCCGCTATGCGGAGACGGCGAAGAGATATTGTGAGGAAAATACGGACGGCGGATCCGCCGGAGCAGGAAATGACGGATCCCGCGGCACTTCCCGGGCCGATGCAGAATATCCGGGCACCGGCGCGGCCGGCGGGCTGGGCTTTGCCTTTCTTACCTTTACCAATGCCGTTCTGGAATCCGGAATCAAGATCGTCCTGGAAGAGACAAAGCTTGCGGATTATGTAAAGGATGCCGATATCGTGGTGACCGGCGAAGGCCGTCTGGACGGCCAGACCGTTATGGGCAAGGCGCCTATCGGGGTGGCGCGGACCGCGAAGAGTTTTGGAAAGCCGGTTCTGGGATTTTCCGGATGTGTGACAAAGGATGCGGTCGCCTGCAATGACGGCGGGATCGACGCGTTCTTCCCGATCCTCCGGACCGTGGTGACGCTGGAAGAGGCCATGGACAAAACGAACGCCGCATACAATATGGCAGCCGCCGCCGAGCAGGCGTTCCGTCTGATCAGGACGTTTTCACGGGAGAATACGGAGCTGTCCGGGCAGGATCAGATCCGGTAGTCGTGGGTCACGTCAAATTTCTTGTCCAGCGCGTTCAGCAGTATGCTGATGGTCACATTGGCCTTTTTTGCCACATCATTATGGATCACCGGAAAGTCTTCGGGGATAAAATCACCGGACGGATCGGAGGAAATGACTGCGATCCGTCCGCGGGGGACCAGGCTTTCCGCAACGCGGGCCAGCTGCGCCCCGATGACGATGAGCTTCCTGTCACGCAGGAAAGCGGGGGAGAGGAGCCGATCCGCCTGGCTGCTCCAGATTCCGGCCGATACGAAAAGCGTCTCCTGTGCGGGGATGCTTCCGGCGACGAAATCCAGATAGCGGCGGTTGGAAAACTCCTCCGTCAGAAGGACCGTATCCTCCGGAGCGGTCCCCAGGGCTTCCGCCGCCTGGACGATGCGGGCGGGGAGGTCGGAATAGATCTGATAGAAAAGAAAATGATTGACCAGCATATCGACGCAGAGAACAGGTACATAAACATTGTCTGCAAGGTCGGAAAATTCCTCCTGCGACAGATCAACAGCGATCATGCAGCCGACGCTGTTGCTGGAAAAAGAGCCGTTATCCGCGGCTTTTTTTCCGTGCAGGGGGATCAGGACCGCGTTGTAGTGGAGACGGTTCAGACGTTCGGCCAGAAGGTCCACAAAATGGACGACCTCCAGGTTCCGGGACGGGGTTTCCGGCCGAAGCCGGCATACGATACCGATCAGGTTGCTGCGCCCGCCCGCGAGAGATTTGGCGGTGGGATTGGGACTGTAATCCAGGAGATTGGCGATCTGGAGGACTTTTTTCCGGGTCGCCTCGCTGATTTTCTGATCGGGCCGGTTATTCATCACGTAGGATGCCGTAGCGACCGAAACGCCGGCCATATTTGCCACATCTCTCAGGGTAGCTTTTTTTGCCATATCTATCCTCCCGCCCCACAATTCTGATGGGTCAATCGTAACAAAAAAAAATAAAAAAATCAATAGTCATATTGACAATGAAGAGAGGCTGTGTTATTATTTGCTTAACAGGTTAACTTAACCGGTTAAGCAAAATACAGGGAGGGATACGAAATGAAGAAAAGAAGAAGAACAGCAGCAGTCATATGTGCCGCGGCGATCGCCGCGCTTCTGGCCGCAGGATGCGGAGGGAACGGCGGCTCCGGGACGTCCGCGCCGGGAGCCGGGGAGACGGATCCCGCAGCGCAGCAGACCGTGTCGGAGGCTGCGGTCTACACCGTCACGTTCATGAACGGGGAGGAAGAGATCGGGGCGCTTTCCGCCGAGGAGGGAAGCCTTCTGGATGCCGCCGCTCTGGCGCAGATCGAGGCCCAGCCGGATACGGAGTTTTTGGGCTGGTTCGAGACGCCCACATTCCTGGCAAGCAGTGAGAAGGATATGGCATCGACTCCCGTGACCAAGGACATGACGCTGTACGGGAGCTTCCGATCGACCAATGTGGCGGAGGACACCCGCGCATGGTACCTGGCGGGGACTTCTTCAGGCGGTCCGCTGGCGGCCAACAACTGGGCCAATGCTTCCGTAGACGAGGAGACGCGCGAACTGTTCCGTCTGCAGCCGACGGGAAACGCGGTCAACGAGTTCTCCATTACCATCGACCTGTTTGCTGGCGATCAGTTCCAGGTGATCCATGACTGGGCGTGGGACGGGCAGAAGGGGTACGGACGCTTTACGCAGATCGACGCGGAGCAGATGGAGGACGGAGGCGGACTCAGCGGCGACAGCGCCAAGTCCAACGTCAATGTGATCATGGACGGCAGCTATACGATCACTCTGACGACAGATCCGGATAATGAGCCGCTGGATACCCTGACGATCGTTCGCAACGGCGATCCCCTCCAGGCCGCGGCGGAGACGGAGGGCGCGGAGTTCGTACCGTCCGAGACGACCGGCGTGATGATCAAGGGAAGCTGGGTGGATGACTGGTCGGATGTGCGCGAGCTGACCCGCACGGAGGACGGGCTCTTTGAGATCACGATGGATCTGGACGCTGACACGCAGCTCTGCTTTATGATCTATGACGACGGGCAGGATACCGGGATCGTCCTCAAGGATCCGGACGTTAAGGACGAGGCATCCAGGGCCCTGATGGCGGAGAACGGCAACAATATCCAGGTGGCCGAGGACGGAAGCTATACCTTCTCGGTGGATGTGGAGAATATGACGGTCACGCTCGGCAGATAAGAGATTTCGTTCGGCCGGGAGGCTGCCTGCGCGGCCCCCGGCCGGATGAAGATGAGCGGATAAACGCGAATATGAAAACCGGCAGGGAGACAGAATATGAATCGTTATGCAATGTATCATGCGGCGGATTCCGCCTACTGTTTTCCCGTCTCCGAAGAGGAGATCGTACTCCGGCTCCGATGTGCCAGAGACGATCTGAAAAGGGTCCAGGTGATCTATGAGAGCAAGTATGTGTTTGGCGAGCGCAGGAAGCGGGCGGATATGCGCAAAGCATATTCCGGAGAGCTTTACGATTACTATACCGTGACGCTGCGCCTCGCCGGCGCGAAGCTGGCCTATGTATTTTATCTGGACGACGGAGAGGAGCAGTATTTCTTTTCCGAGGACGGGGTTACCCGGGACTACGATTACCGCCTTGGATATTACAATTTTTTTCAGTATCCGTATATCAACCGGGCGGATATCATGCCTTCTGTAAAATGGATGGACAGGGCCGTGTTCTACCAGGTGTTTGTGGACCGGTTCTGTATGGGAGACCGGGAAAAGGACCGTTCGTACATCAATTGCAGATGGGGAGACATACCAAGCCCCCGAAGCTTTGCCGGCGGCGACCTGGACGGGGTTGCCGGGAAGCTGGACTATATATCCTCGCTCGGGTGCAACGCCATCTATCTGACGCCGGTGTTCAGCTCGCCGTCCAACCACAAGTACGACATCTATGATTATTACCGCGTTGACGCGCAGTTCGGAGGCAATGACGCGCTGCGCCGGCTGGTGAAGGCGGCCCATGAGAAGGGGATGTACGTCGTCCTGGACGCGGTGTTTAACCATTGCAGCGAGCGGCTGGAGCAGTTCCGGGACGTATTGAAAAACGGAAAGGCTTCCCGGTATCACAGCTGGTTCTGCATCGACGGAGACAAGCCGGATGCGGAAAAAAAGAACTATGAGATGTTTTCCGTCTGCAGCTATATGCCCAAGTTCGACACATCCTGCCCGGAGGTGCAGCACTTCCTTGCCGATATCGGCTGCTGGTACATCGAGGAGTACGGGATCGACGGATGGAGACTGGATGTGTGCGACGAGGTGAGCCACGCGTTTTGGAAATACTTCCGCCAGAGGATCAAGCAGAAGAATCCGCAGGCCGTGATCATCGGAGAAAACTGGCACGACGCGTCCTCAAGCCTGCGGGGCGACCAGTTTGACAGCGTGATGAACTATCCGTTTACAAAAGCGTGCCTGGATTATCTGGCGTGGGGCAAGATGGATGCGAGGCATATGGCGTGGAAGCTCGGAGAGCTCCTCATGCGAAACACGGATACGGTCAACCGCATGATGCTGAACCTTCTGGACAGTCACGACACACACAGATTTTTCAGCGAGGCGGGGCAGGATCGGGAGACGGTCCTGGCGGCGCTGTGCCTGCTTTATCTCTTCCCGGGAGTTCCCTGCATCTTCTACGGGACGGAGATCCTGACCCCCGGGGGATACGATCCGGACTGCCGCAGATGCATGGATTGGGACAAGACCGGGCCGGACGGCGGGTACGAAGACATCGCGGATACCCTGCGCACCCTTTCCGGGCTGCGCAGAGACGGAAGGCTGGCGGAGGGGGTCACATCCCTCGGCGAGCAGGACGGGATCTTTGTGCTGAAGAACCGCCGGGGCGAATGTGAGACGGCGCTGTACATCAACCGCAGCGGGCGCAGAGCCTGCGCGGACGGGATCGAACTGGACAACAATACGCATTGTGTTACGGTAAACGGAGGGATTGTCTTATGAGAAAGCAAAAAAGGTATCAGGCGGCGGCTCTTGCTCTTGCGCTGGCGGCGGCTCTTTCCGGCTGCGGATCTTCCGGAGGAACGTCAGCGGATTCCGGACAAAGCGCGAACGGAGCCGGGCAGGGGACAGCGCAGGGGTCGGGAAACGGGGAGACGGTGGTTCTCCATGTTCTGGAAAACGACACGGCCAAGTCGGTGGGATATTTCCAGGAGCTTCTGGACGCTTTCAACGCGGAGTATGCGGATCAGGGGATCCAGGCTGTCGACGCCAATATGGATGAATTTACGAACCTGGCGGAAAACGGCCCTTACGGATACGGACCGGATGTTCTCTATCAGGCCAATGACAAGCTGATGACCTACGCGGAGGACAAACATATCCTGGCCCTGGATATTGAATCCTTTGACTGCTATGAGTGTACGCCGCAGGCCGCCTGGGACGCGTTCCGGATGACGATCGACGGGCAGACCTATTACTGCGGAGTGCCGGTGAACATCCAGGAACCGATGCTCTTTTACCGGGAGGACAGGATGCCCCAGGACTGGCAGACCGAGTGGGACGACGACCAAAACGGAGTTCCGGACTTTTTTGAGAACTGGAACGATCTGTATGCCTATTCTAAGTATCTGCGGGACACGGATCCAAGTCCGGGGAAGGATTCCCAGTACGGCTTTATGGCATCCCTGAATAATCTTTATCTCGCCTCTCCGTTTATGCTCTCGCACGGCGCGTATATCTTCGGGGAGAAGGACGGGGTCCTGGACACGGAGGACATCGGCTTCGCAGCAGGAGACGCGGCCAATGGGCTGAGCGCCCTGCGCCAGTTCGCGGCGCTGATGAACGAGGGCTGCATTGACGATACGATCACGCTCAACCGCTATGAGAAGCTGGCGGACGGCAGCTATTTCTGCACCGTCTCCACACCGGACACCCGATCCCTCTTTATGGACAGACTCGCGGGCAAATATCGTGAGGAAGGGCTGAGCGAGGAGGAAGCCGACGCAAAGGCGGAAGAGAACCTGAAAATGATCGAGCTTCCCGCGAAGATGCCGGCGGACGGCGACTTAAGCCGGGACAGCGCGCAGATGTCGGACGGCGACTGGGTGAATACCATCGTTATGGGAGGCGTCAACGGCTACGGGGTCAGCTCCTACACGCAGCACAGGCAGGAGAGCATCGAGTTCGTCAACTTTGCGACAAAATATGACATGATCAAAAAACGTGTTGATATGCTCGGGATCGCTCCGACCAGAAGCGATGTGGCGGAGGTTTCCGGAGACACGGCCGCGCGGATCTTCACCAGTCTTTCCGAGGGAAGGATCTACCTGATGCCGTCCGTTAAGGCGGTGGATCAGATCTGGACGCCCTCCCAGACAGTCATGGGCGACGTGGCCAAGGATCCGTTCCGGGAGAAGGCGGGAGAGACGCCCAAGTACAAAGACGAGCAGGATATGAAGAACGCGCTGGAAACGATAAACAGGAACATTTACGACGCGATACACACTCTTGCCAAGTAAAGCGCCGCGCATGATCTGCTGAAAGTGGGGAAGGGACAATGAAAAAAGTGGAAAGCGGCAAAAAAAAGACTTCGCTTCCGGTAAAGGCTTCTCTGTGCGTGATGGGAACCGGACAGCTCCTTTACCGCCAGTGGATAAAGGGATTTCTGTATCTGGCAGTCTTTGCCGGATTCCTGTGGTACCTGGCGGCCATGGGGATAAAGGATATCATCGGAATGTTTACCCTGGGTACCGTCCAGGCGGACCCGTGGCTGGGGACGGAGGGGGACGATTCGGTCATTATGATGCTCAGAGGCATCCTGGCCGTGATCGTCATCTGCGGCGCGGCGCTGCTGTACCGCTCCAATGTCCGCGATATCAAAAGGACCGACGAGATGATACGCGCCGGGAAACCGCTCCCTGGATTTTTTAAGGCCACGGGAATGTTTCTGGACAGAAAATTCTATATGGTGGCCCTGGCGCTCCCGGTAGCGGGGGTGCTGGTATTCAATGTACTGCCCATCGTATTCATGATCCTGATCGCGTTTACCAACTACGGAGGGGATATTGTTCCGCCGAAGCTTGTAGACTGGGTGGGACTGGACAATTTCCGGAGGATCCTGACGCTGTCTGACATCAAGGGCACATTTTTCCGGATCCTGGGATGGAATATCATATGGGCCTTCGCGGCAACGTTCATCAACTATTTCGGCGGACTGGGGCTGGCGCTCCTGCTGAACAAAAAGTGCGTAAAGGGCAAGCGGTTCTGGCGGATGTTCCCGATCCTCGCCTACGCGGTCCCGGGCTTTATCACGCTGCTGGCATTCAAATTTCTCTTTTCCTACGGCGGCCCCATCAACTATTATATTACGGCCGCGGGACACAGTGCGGTGGGTTTCCTGGATATCGACGCGGGGATCAAGGCCAAGCTGATCGGCCTGTTTGTCAACGCCTGGACCTCCATCCCGACGTCCATGCTTCTGGCTACCGGGATCCTCTCCAATATGAACATGGATCTCTATGAGGCGGCAAGCATCGACGGAGCTTCCAAGTGGCAGCAGTTCATCAAGATCACCCTGCCGTTTGTGGTATTTTCGACCACGCCGGTGCTGATCACGTCCTTTACGGGAAATTTCAACAATTTCGGCGTGTTCTACTTCCTGCGCGGCGGCCTTTATATGGACGGGTATTTCCTGGCCAGCGACACGGACCTGCTGATCAACTGGCTGTATAACCTTTCGATCAACAACAATTATTACAGCATCGGGGCAGCGGTGAGCCTGATCATTTTCGCCATTACGTCCCTTTTCTCACTGTCCGTCTATGTGAGAAGCTCCGCTTATAAGAAGGAGGATACATACCGATGAGAAGGAAGAGATATTTCCGGAAAGCGGTTCTGGCAGATACCGTGGTCACATATCTGGTGCTGGTTGTCGTGTGTTTCCTGTTCTTTTTCCCGGTCCTCTGGCTGGTGCTCGCCTCATTCTCCAACACGGGCTCCATCTATGACCTGGCGGGGTTCTTTCCGTCGTCCTTCAGCTTAAACGGCTATAAAACGCTGTTTACCGATACCCGGATGTACGATTATCCGAACTGGCTGAAGAACACGCTTTTTGTATCGGTATTTTCCAGCCTGATCGGAACGACGCTGGTGATCCTGACGGCATATACCATCAGCCGGTTCCAGTTCTCCGGCAGAAAGCTTCTGATGAAATCGACGCTGGTGCTGAGTATGTTCCCCAGCTTTATGGGGATGACGGCGGTGTATCTGCTGATGGTGAACTTCGGGCTGATCAATCAGCTCTGGAGCCTGGTGCTGATCTATTCCGCGGGGGCTCCCATGGGATATCTCGTCCAGAAGGGGTATTTCGACACGATCTCCGGCTCCATTTACGAGGCTGCGAGGCTGGACGGCGCCAACAATTTCAAGGTGTTCCTCCGGATCACCCTGCCGCTTTCCAAGCCCATGCTGGTCTATACGGCGCTCACCCAGTTCGCCTGGCCGTGGAGCGATTTTATCCTGCCGAACCTGCTCCTGAAAAACAAAGACCTCTGGACGGTGGCCGTGGGGCTGATGCACCTGGACGAGACGGAATTTACCCGCTTCGCGGCAGGAGCAATCTTTATCGCGGTTCCGATCGTTATCCTGTACTTTGCGCTTTCCGGGTTCCTGGTCACGGGGATCTCCGCGGGGGCCGACAAGGGCTGAAAAACAGAACAGACAGAAGAGGGTGCCCCTCCGGACCTGAAACACGAATTGGAGAAGGAGCGCCAGGGATTTAGACCCCGATATTGACCAAGAGAAAAGAACGCGATAACGTTTGAACGACGTCGCCGGAAATACTTTGTATTTCCGAGCGGCGTCGTTGACTTTAGGGATGATTATGCCGGACCATGAGCATATTGAGATGCGGTTGCCCAGGAAAGCAGAAGAATCCCCGATATGCGCTGGAATTGTGCATCGAGGCAGTCGCAAGTTATCCTATACTTCCGACCATGTTTTTCTAAAAAATAAAATCAAAGCAAGAATTATCAGGAAAGTCATAGCTAACAATCCTGTTGGATTTGGTCCAAGTAAACCTGATATTTTATCAAAAGAAAGGAATACCGGAATTTCCCCTATAATATTTACCGCGCCGTGCATAACAGCTGAATACATTACGTTATTTGTTTTTATGGCAATATAAGAAAATATTATACCCAGTACCAAACAGCAAAGCAACATTAACAGCATATTTGACCAGGGAGCTCCCGGATTATCCAAACTATAATTAAATCCAAAATATATTAATGGAAAATGAGATAATCCCCATTCAAATCCATTTATTACAGCCGCCTTTTTTTCACCGTATTTTTCTTTCTGAAATCCGAGAAGATACCCTCTCCATCCAATTTCTTCCCCTAATTCCAATAGCTGAATCGGTATCATTACAGCTGATATAACAATGCATATCAGTGCAAAAAATATCGGGTTTTGAACATTTATTATTATACTTGAATCTTTTATTATATTTCCCAGTTCAAAAACTCCGCTATAATCTTTATTAAATACAATAAAATATAAAATACTGCCTAATGCGATCATGGAAGCGGGTACAAATGCTGAAAAAAGCCATGCCTTTTTATTTTTCCAAACATTTAATGATAAAGATATTTTCGATTTTTGTTTTGTAATTCTTTTAGTTATCATTCCTGCAATAACAGGAACAAATGTAAACATGATTCCTAAAAAACTGTAAGCTTTTCCGGTTTTTGTTATAAATTCAATCAGTCCTAAGCCATAGCATACTGAAAATACAATAATCAAATAAATATATATCGGCTTATTTAAATTTTTTTCTTCCTTGTTCATATATTTATCTCCAATAAAATTCCGATTTGCCGAACAGTTGTCCACTCGATATTTAATATTATATCATGCGGTCAGGGAACGCGGGGAATAAAAACAGCCGCGCCGGATCCCGCGGGGAAAATGAATACAGCCGCGCCGGATCCCGGACGGGAAAGGCGGTCCCCCGGCTACAGCCCGAGGATCCGGATCAGCAGGAAATAGGCAAGCCCGTAGTAGGCGACGACGGCGGTAAGATCGTTCAGCGTGGTGATCAGGGGACCCGACGCGACTGCCGGGTCGATCTTGAGCCGGGCGAACAGGAGGGGGATGAAGGTTCCCAGAACCGATGAAAGGAGCATGGAAAGCAGCATCGCCACTCCGATGCACAGGGAAACGGATGCCGCCAGGGAGAAAGAACCGCCCTTGAGCAGCATGATATAGCCTGTCGTGAAGAAAAATGAGGAGATGCCCAGGACAATGCCGTTTGAAAGCCCGACGCGTGCTTCCTTGAGGATCATATACAGCATCTGCTTTGCGGTCAGCGGGCGGTCCGTGAGGACACGGATCGTGACGGCCAGCGACTGCGTCCCTACATTTCCGGCCATATCCAGGATCAGGGACTGGAAGCTGACGATCAGGGGCAGGCTGGCGACGACACCCTCAAACATCCCCACGACGCTGGAGACCAAAAGGCCCAGGCACAGCAGCACGGCCAGCCAGGGCAGGCGCTTGCGGACGCTCTGAAGGATCGGCTCCTTCAGGTCTTCTTCTGAAGAGAGACCGGCGAATTTCGCATAATCCTCCCCGAATTCTTCGTCGACGATCTGCATCACTTCTTTGGAAGTCAGAACGCCGGCCAGCTTATTGTCAGCGTCCAGGACAGGAATGGAATCCTCCGAGTACCCCCGGAGACGGTCAATGCAGTCCTCCACGGTTTCCCCGGCATAAACGTAGGGATAGGAGGTCATGGTGATCTGGGACAGCTCGGTGTCCCTGCGGGATATGATAAGATCCTTCAGATCTACGGCCCCCACAAATTCTCCCTCTTCATCCACCGCGTAGATGGTGGAAATGTTGTCATTGTCCGCTGCCTGGCGAACCAGCTCCTTCATGGCTTCCCGAACGCTGATGCCCGCGCGGACGGAAATGTAATTGGTGGTCATCCGGCTTCCGATCTCGTCCTCGTCAAAGGAGCTGAGAAGCATGATCTCCTGCCGGATCCCGGAATCCATCATATCCAGAAGCACGGTGCGCTCGTTCTTGTCCATCTGCCGCAGGACCTCGACGGCGGTGGGAGCTTCCAGGTGGGACAGAACAGCCGCCCGCTGGCGAATGCTCAGTTCCCGTATGTATTCGTCCATCATCCCGGAGTATTCCAGAATATTGGCCAGGCTTTCCGCGTCCAGAATATTGTAGAGCTTGCAGCGGTCGTCCTTTTTAAGCTGCTCGAGGGCCCCGGCAATATCGTTCTCATGGTAGGAGAGGATGCGCTTTTTCATAAGCCGTGGGGCCAGATTCCCGTGGAGCAGTTCAATGATCTCCGATTCATAATCCGGATGCCGGGCCGCTGCCGCCGCGGTTTCGCCGATACCGGTTTCATTCATGAGCGTATTCCTCCTTCCCCGGAACAGATCCTGCGCGGCAGGAATTTAGGCCCGCCGCGCGTCCAGAACGATTGTATCACAGGATTTCATAAAATTCAATATTTCCGGATCGGCAGGAACGGCCATATTTCCAAAATATTTACAAAATGTCGTGACGGAACCCCGGATTTATGGTATAATAACGAGGAAAGCGCCGATGACGCCTGCGCCGATCGGCGCTTGACGAGTATCCCCATCGAGACGCCAGTCGAGATGGTATAATGACTCCAAAATCCGGATATGCAGAGCATATCCGCCGCAGCTGACGCTGCTTTGCGATTTTGTCGTTACCATGTCAGGTGAAAACAAATGCTCGCTGTGCTCGCGCTTGTTTTCCTGCTGCCATGGTAAATGACTCCAAAATCCGGATATGACAAAGCTGTGCAGAACATATCCGCCGGAAAAGAGGACTGTGCCGCATGAAGCTGATTTCCTGGAATGTAAACGGCCTGCGTGCCTGTGTGGAAAAAGGATTTATGGATTATTTCAAAAAAGCCGATGCAGATGTATTCTGCATACAGGAAACCAAGCTCCAGGAGGGCCAGATCGAGCTGCGGCCGGAAGGATACCGCCAGTATTGGAACTACGCGGAGAAGAAGGGGTATTCCGGGACGGCGCTGTTTACGAAGGAGGAGCCGGTTTCCGTGACCTACGGGATCGGAGTGGAAGAGCATGACCATGAGGGCCGGGTGATCACCGCGGAGTACGGCAGTTTCTATGTGGTCACCTGTTATACGCCCAATTCGCAGGACGGCCTGGCGCGTCTGGATTACCGCATGAGATGGGAGGATGCGTTTCTGGCCTATCTGAAGGGGCTGGAGGCGTCGAAGCCGGTCGTTTTCTGCGGCGATCTCAATGTGGCCCATCGGGAGATCGATCTGAAGAATCCCAAAACAAACCGAAATAATGCCGGGTTTACCGACCAGGAGAGGGAGAAGTTCTCGCGCCTCCTGGGTGCCGGCTTTATTGATACTTACCGTTACTTTTATCCCGAAAAAGAGGGCGCGTATTCCTGGTGGTCCTATCGCTTCAGGGCCAGAGAGAAAAACGCGGGATGGCGCATCGACTACTTTTGCGTATCGGAAAGCCTGAAGGACAGGCTTCTCGGCGCCGCTATCCATTCGGAAGTTTACGGGTCGGATCACTGCCCGGTGGAGCTTGACCTGAGGCAGTCATAACGGAACAGGCGGACACGGATTGAGATGCGCGGGACGCAGAGGCTGTTCTGCCCATCGGAGAAGGAGAACAAAGTATGAAACAATTTACGGTATTGACGGGAGAGCCTCAGAACTGCCCGATCGGGCTTACGGTAATGAAGAATATGCTCCATTTCTCTGTCATATGGCCGGGCAGCACCTGCAGCCTGGTGATCTTCCAGAGCGGGGAGGAGGAGCCTGCCCGGATCATACCGATGGATCCCGCTCTGCGGCAGGGGGACGTCTGGAACCTGACGCTGGCTTTCAGCGGCGCGATTCCCCGCGACCTGGAATACTGCTGCGAGCTGGACGGTGTGCTTACGGCCGATCCCTATGGCCGCACCATGAGGGGATGGGAGAAATGGGGGGACCCGCTCCAGGCGGAGAAAGTCCTCCGCTCGCCTCTGCGCAGGGAGAGCTTTGACTGGGGAGACGATGCCTCGCCGGGCATTTCCCTTGAAGACAGCGTGATCTATCGGATACACACGAGAGGATTTACCAGGCACGTCACGTCGGGAGTCAGGGACAAGGGAACATTTAAAGGGATACAGGAGAAGATCCCGTACCTGAAGGAACTGGGCATCACAACGGTGGAGCTGATGCCGCCTGTGGAATTTCAGGAGATCATCACACAGAACAGCGAAGGGCCGTTCCCCAGGACAGCCTTTTCCGGAAGACTGAATTACTGGGGATATTGTCCGGGATATTATTTTGCGCCGAAGGCGTCTTTCAGCTGCAGCAGGCAGAGGGAGCCGATGCGGGAATTTAAAACGCTGGTGAAATCGCTGCACGCCGCGGGACTGGAGCTGATCGTGGAGCTGTTTTTCCAGGGAAACGAGAACCCGGCGTTCGTGCTGGACGTGGCGCGCTACTGGGTCACGGAGTTTCATCTGGACGGGCTCCATCTTACCGGAAACGTGCCCGCGGAGCTGATTGCCAGGGATCCCTATTTAAGCGGGATCAAGCTGCTCACCACCAACTGGTACCAGACCGAGGGGAGAGCCTGCCTTGCCGACTGCCATGACGGCTTCCAGAACGACATGAGGAGGTTCCTCAAGGGCTACGAAGATATGCTGCGGAGCGTTCTGGACCGGGTCAGCAGAGGCGCGGGAAACGTGGGCTGCGTTAACTATATGACCAATACCAACGGGTTTACCCTGATGGACCTGGTTTCCTATGACCGCAAGCACAATGAGGCAAACGGGGAGAGCAACCGGGACGGAAGCGATTACAACTACAGCTGGAACTGCGGAGAAGAGGGACATACCAAAAAGAAAAAGGTGCTGGAGCTGCGGCGCAAACAGATCCGCAATGCCCTGCTGTTTTTGATGCTGAGCCAGGGAACGCCGCTCCTGCTTGCGGGCGACGAGTTTGGAAATACCGGATTCGGCAATAATAATGCGTATTGCCAGGACAATGAGATCTCGTGGCTGAACTGGAAGGATCTGAAGAAAAACCAGGACATCTGGCAGTTCGCAAGGCACGCCATTGCCTTCCGGAAAGCCCACCCTGTGCTTCACATGAAGGGCGGACCGAAAATGATGGATCACCATGCCTGTGGATACCCGGACCTTTCCGTGCACGGCGTCCGTGCCTGGTATCCGGAATATGAGAACTTCCGGAGGCAGCTGGGGCTTCTTTACTGCGGGCTGTATGGGCATAAGGCGGACGGAAGCCCTGACGATTTCATTTTTGTCATGTACAATATGCACTGGGAGCCGGCTGAATTTGCCATGCCCAATCTGCCGAAGGACCGTAGATGGTATCTGGCGATGGACACGGAGCTGAAAGAGCAGAACGGCTTCTACGAGGACGGGCAGGAGCCTCTTCTGGAGAACCAGAGGACATATCTGGCGGCCGGGAGATCCGCGGTGGTCCTGGTCGGAAAGACGGTCAAGGTGGAAGAGGAGCCCAAAAAGCGCACGTCCAGAAAGACGGAGCGAAAAGAAACCGCATAGCCGGGGCAGAGGAAGGATATCGGATCTTATGAAAAAATATGACTATGTTATCGTGGGCGCCGGACTTTTCGGCGGAGTATGGGCCTATCTGGCGGGAAAGGCGGGAAAGACCTGCCTGGTGGTGGAAAAGAGGGACCACCTGGGCGGGAACATCTACTGCGAAGACGTGGAAGGGATCCATGTACACAAATACGGCGCGCATATTTTCCATACCAGCAGCCGCCCCGTCTGGGATTTCGTCAATTCGCTGGCCGAGTTCAACCGCTACACCAACAGTCCGGTGGCGAACTATAAGGGCGAGATATACAATATGCCCTTCAATATGAACACCTTCAGCAGGATGTGGGGGATTTCCACGCCGCAGCAGGCAAAGGCGATCATCGACGAACAGAAGAGCAGCGTTTCCGGGCAGCCGCGCAACCTGGAGGAACAGGCGATCAGCCTGGTAGGCCGGGACATCTATGAAAAGCTGGTCAAGGGCTACACGGAAAAGCAATGGGGGAGAGACTGCAGGGATCTGCCGGCGTTTATCATCCGGCGCCTCCCGGTCCGCTATACCTATGACAACAACTATTTTAACGACCTGTACCAGGGCATTCCCATAGGCGGCTACAATGTGCTCATCGACAGGCTGTTTGAGGGCTGCGATATGGAGCTCGGCGTGGATTATCTCGAAAACAGGGACAAATATGACGCTCTCGGCGATACGGTTGTCTATACGGGGACCATTGATTCCTACTACGGATACCGCCTCGGCAGGCTGGAATACCGGAGTCTCCGCTTTGAGTCGGAGGTCCTGGATACGGATAATTTCCAGGGAGTGGCCGTCGTCAATTATACCGACAGGGAGACGCCCTACACCCGCATCATCGAGCACAAGCATTTTGAGTTCGGGACGCAGCCGAAGACCGTGATCACCCGGGAGTATCCGGCCGCCTGGCAGGAGGGAATGGAGCCCTATTATCCGGTCAACGACGCGAAGAACCAGGAGCTGTACGCCGGATATGCCCGTCTGGCGGAGCAGGAGCCGAACGTGATCTTCGGCGGGAGGCTGGCCGAGTATAAGTATTATGATATGGACAAGGTGATCGCGTCCGCCATGAAACGTGCGCAGGAGCACGGCCTGTAACGCGGACCGGATACAGGAGATTTGAGTATGAACATCATTTATGCATCCAATGACGGCTACGTCAGACACCTGGCGGTGTCCATGCTTTCGCTGTTTGACCGCAACCGCCGTGTGCGGGAGCTTACGGTCTACGTGATCTCTATGGGGATCAGCCGGGAAAACCGGGCACGTCTGGAAGCTGTCGCGGCCGGATACGGCAGGACGGTCTGTTTCCTGGAGATGGATGATATAGAGGCCCAGTTTGCCTGCGGCGTAGATACCGGCGGATTTGATATCAGCACTCTCGGCCGGCTGTTTGCCGGACGTCTTCTTCCGGAGTCTGTGGAGAGAGTTCTCTATCTGGACTGCGATACGGTAGTGGCGCGGCCGCTTACGAAGCTATGGCTTACCGACCTGAAGGGCCATGTGCTGGGGGCCGTTATGGAGCCTACGATCTACCGGAAGGTGAAGCAGGAGATCGGCCTGATGCCGGAGGACGCCTATTTTAATGCCGGGGTGCTCCTGATCGATGTAAAGCTCTGGCGCCGGACGGATGCGGAGCGGAGGCTTCTGGATTTTTATCAGGAGAAAGGCGGAAGCCTGTTTGCCTGTGATCAGGATATCATCAACGGGGCGCTGAAGGGGCAGATCCTGCCGCTGCCGCCCCGATATAATTTTTTCACCAATTACCGGTATTTCCGGTATCGGGACTTGGTGAAGCATGAACCGTCGTACGGAGTGATCACGGAAGAGGAATTCCGCGAAGCAAAACGCCATCCGTCGGTCATTCACTATGCCGGGGACGAGAGGCCGTGGATAGCGGGGAACCGGAACCACTACCGAAAGGCTTATGAACATTACCTGGCTCTGACGCCCTGGGCGGGTACGCCCGGCGAGAAAGGCAGGGAGTTCTATATGTTTGCGTACCATATGATGGATTACGTGACGGTGCTCTGCCCGCCTCTCCGCTGGGCGGTCAGCCGGATGTTCGGGATGCGGACGGTAGAAGCGCGGAAGAACGGAGGCGGATCTCGTGGAGAGAAAGGGTGAGAAGGAAAGGATACAGGTTCTGCTTGCCGCATATAACGGGGAAGCCTACATCGGAGAGCAGATCGATTCCATTCTGGAACAGACGGTTCCCGGGGTGGAGCTTTTGATATCCGATGACGGATCCTCCGACAGGACGCCGGAGATCCTCCGCGAATACCACGAAAAATATCCGGAACGGATCACACTGTACGATTGCCGGAGGAGATCTGCCGGATCGGGGGAAGGAAGAGGAAGGGCGCCGCAAAAGTCTGAAGTGCCCGCGCCCGCTTCCCATTTTTTCCGTCTGCTGGATAAAGCGGATGCGGATTACATCCTCTTCAGCGATCAGGACGACGTATGGAAGCCGGAAAAGACGGCCGTGCTTCTGGAGGAAATGAAAAAGCTGGAGCGCGGAACCCCCGAAGGGAATAGGCTTCCCGCCCTGGTATTTTCCGATATGGAGGTTGTGGACGAGCAGCTCCGTTCGATTGCGCCGGGGTTTTTTGCGTACAGCCGGGTCTGTCCGGACAGAACGTTCCTCTCCGGGCTCCTGGTGGAAAATCCTGTCACCGGGGGCGCCATGATGATCAACCGAGCCCTGGCGCGGCTGGCGCTTCCGGAGCCGGATGCCTGCTGTATGCATGACTGGTGGATCGCCCTGTGCGCTTCCTGCTTTGGACAGATATCCTGTGTAAAGGAGGCGCTTTCCGAATACCGCCAGCACAGCTCCAACGTCCTTGGGGCCCGCAGGACAGGGAGCCTGAAGGATGTTCGGGAAAGGCTTAGAAGAACGGAGCAGGTCAGGGACAATTATCTGCGGATGTTTGCGCAGGCCAGGGCCTTTGAGGACCGTTACGGCGGGCGGCTTTCCGCCGGTCAGCGGGAGACGCTGCGGGCCTTCGACGAGCTGCCCTATCAGCGGCCCGCGCAGAGGCTTGTAAATATGATCCGGAACCGGTTTGCCAAGAGCTCCCGGCTTTTGACCCTTGCCCAGTGCTTTACCATACCGTATATGCGGGGGTGATGCGATGAAGATATGCTGTGTGATCGTAAATTATAATGATTCCGAGACCGTGGAAAAGCTGCTGCTGAAGATCCGCGGATATGACAGCCTTTCCCACATTGTGATAGTGGATAACGCCTCCACGGACGGCTCGTATGAGAGGCTCAGAAAGCTCTCGGACCCCAGGGCCGCCGTGATATCCTCCGGAAGAAACGGCGGATACGGGGCGGGGAACAACTTCGGCATCCGCTACGCCGCCGAACATTTCGGGGCGACCCATGTGGTGATCGCCAATCCGGACGTGTTCTTCACCGAAAGATGCATCCGGACGCTTGCGGAGGTATTTGTCCGATATCCCGAGGCGGGAGCGGCCACAGCCCGGATGGAGGATCCCCAGTTCGCCGGCTTTCCCAATGCCTGGCGGCTCCACGGATTTTTGGGTGAGCTTTTATTCATGGGACCGGTCTGCCGCAGGATTTTTCGGGATATCCTGTACTATCCCGCATCCGCGCTCCGCGAAAAACGGCCGATGTGGGTGGATGTGGTCCAGGGATCCATGCTTATGGTGTCGGCAGACGCTTTTCTCTCCTGCGGGGGATACGATGAGAGGGTTTTTCTCTATCAGGAGGAGATGATCCTGGCCAGGCGGCTGAAGGCCGCGGGGCGCCGGACGGCGCTCGTTCCCTCCGAGTCGTATTTCCATCAGCACTCCGCTTCCATCGGGAAATCCTTTTCCGGACAGCTTACGAGACAGAGGCTGCGGGAACAGAGCGTCCTTTTCTATATGGAAAATTATCTGGGGATCGGACCGATTCGAAAGGCCGCCGCCAAAGCCTGGTTTGCGGTGATCCGGGCCGAGATCCGGATCTACGGGAGCCTGAGAAAGCATTTCCTCCGCGGCTGACAGGCTCCGGCGCTGCTTTCCCGGCCGCGGACCGGGAGAGAAAGATAACGCGAGAAAAGAGAATACCGCAGAAAAACGCCGTTTCCGGGCTATGCTCTTAACCGATCACAGTCCGAAAACGGCGTCTGTATTTTACGGTGCAAAACCGTCCGCACAGGGACGGGATCAGCCGCCCGTGTAAAGAGTCCCGTAAAGGGCGACGGCCTCGGGATCCGTGGGATCCCAGGTCTGGTCCCAGGATATCAGATAGTCCACGCAGGGCCGCTCAAAGGGACTGGGAACGGAGGAATTGTAAACCTCGATGGTCGTTCCAAGAGGACAGTTGTCATAGATCCACTTGGCATCCCGCACCACGTAGCGGATACATCCCGCCGAGCGGGCGATGCCCATGCGGTTATAACTCTCGGGGGAAAGCGTATTTACGTTCGGGGAGGCGTAGATATCCGAGTGCAGCAGGATGTGCAGCCCCGAACCCAGCCGGGTCAGGTACTGGCAGTAGACCCCATGGATCATCTCATGCCAGCGGTACTTCTCCGGAGACTGGAATGTGCCGAGAGGCGTGTCGTCGCCGGTGGAGCAGAGGAAACTCTTATACGGAGTGATAAAGCCGTTGTCGCCGTCCTTGATATAGATGGTGGTGCAGTTCATCTGCTTGTTGATCCGGATCATATACGGCCCGGCAGCTCCGACGACCGGTTCAAGATCGGTGACGAGCTTGCCGTTTCCGTCGAAATAATATTTGTATCCGTCTATGTACTGCCACCCCGTGACGGCGCTGCTGTCCACGAAATAATACTGATCGTTTCCGTTCCAGGCCCATCCGGTGAAAGGCTGTCCGGTCCCGCTCACATAGGTGGGAAGCCCGGCCCCGAACTGTATCCCGTCATAACCGGTGGAAGAAGAAACAAGGCCGGAGGTCCCGCTCGTGTCGTAAGCGCCCTTGCTGCTCATATAGAGCGTGACGCCGGTGATGTATTTGCCGGCTCCCATGGTCCCGTTGGTCTTGCCGTTGTATGACCAGCCGCACGTACTGCCGTCCGACAGGGTGCAGGAATAACTGACATCATAGTAGTCGTTGGCGACGCCTTTCAGGCGGATCTGGATGGCCTCCAGAAGAACGCCTCCCGTCCACGGAATATGATCGCCGTTCATGACCCATCTGCTCCAGCCGGATGCCGAAGAATATGCCCGGTACATGATATCGCCGGGAAGCCCCACGCTGAACAGGGACATCGACAGGATCCCCTGCGGGGAGGAAACGGAAGAACCGGAATTTGCATTGACATATCCCACCTCCGACCAGTCGGGATCCGAACGGAGCAGGCGCATGGTCAGATAGTGGCCGTTTATAACCTCCTGGACGTCCGCGGCAACACCGGACGACGGGACAGACGGAGCGGGCTGCTCCGCTTCGGAACCTGTATTTCCGGTATCGGACGCAGATCCGGAGGTGTCTGTGGATCCTGAACTTCCGGACCAGTCATAGCCGGGGCCGAAGGAGATCCAGTCATCGGGACGCTCATCGGCCAGAGCCGTCACAGCCTGTCCGACGACCATGACCGCAGACAGGGCAATGACGAATATGTTGCGGAAAGATTGCTTCATGAATAACCCTCCTCTTTGTAGTATCCTGTTTTAATCTAACACATTTGTTTTAAAAATTCCATATGGAATTTACTTTTTTGCGCCTCCATGGTAAAATTGTAAGTAAAATGAAAAGAGAAAGAACAGAGAATGTAAGAAATCTGTGGCAAACTGGAGGAAAATGGAATTTTGCATAGCGGGGAAGAGATCGCAGTAAGCATCTGCTGCCTGGCCTACAATCAAATCGATTATATTCGGGATGCGCTGGAAGGCTTTGTCCGCCAGAAGACATCCTTTGCCTTTGAAGTGCTGATCCATGACGACGCTTCCACGGACGGGACCGACCGGGTGATCCGCGAGTACGCGGAGCGGTACCCGGAGCTGATCCGGCCTGTTTTTCAGAAAGAGAACCAGTATTCCCGCGGCCTGACCAATGTGAGCGGGACATTCAATTTCCCAAGGGCAAGAGGACGCTATATCGCCATGTGCGAGGGGGACGACTACTGGACGGATGTGAATAAGCTTCAGGTGCAGGCGGAATTTCTGGACGCGAACCCGGACTGCTCCCTGGTATTCCACGGGGCCAGGGTCGAGGTTCAGGGAAAGGCTCTGACCGAGCGCAGGATGCGTCCCTACCGGGGGGACCGGCGCATTGCGCCGGAGGAGATCATCTGCAAGACGTCCGGATATGCGACCGCGTCGCTGATGTTCCGCACGGATATGGTCAGGAATCTTCCGGATTTCTATGTCAGGGCTCCCATTGCCGATATTCCGCTCCAGCTGATGGCGGCCGCCCGAGGCTGGGCATACTATATGGACAAGGAGATGTGCGTATACCGCCTGGGAGGGAGCGGATCGTGGACGCAGTCCATGAAGGACGGCGACTATGAGGAGAAGCAGGACCGGTATTTTCGTCAGATGAAGGAAATGTACCGGGGATACGATCTCTGGACCCGCGGACAGTTCCGCGAACAGGTGGAGGACGCCGTCCGCCGCCTCTATTTCCTGACGAAAGTAAACACCAGGAAATATGATGTGGTCCTTTCCGCGAAATACCGGAAGTATTACAGAGAACTGAATCTTCGCACCCGGTTTTTTATCCGCTTCGAGGCGGCGGCACCCCGGCTGTACGGCCTGGCGTTCCGGATGTTCCACCGGGGCAGGGAATAGGAGAGATACAGTGGCAGACACGGGAATGAAGAAAAAGATCATGAACGGGATGCTCTGGAAGGTTCTGGAAAGCAGCGGGGCCCAGGGGATCCAGTTTATCATCACGATCATCCTGGCGCGGCTTCTCACGCCGGGAGAGTACGGGATCGTGGGCCTTATCATGATTTTTATCACCATCGCGAATACGTTCGTCCAGAACGGCTTCGGGACGGCCCTGATCCAGAAAACGGAAGCGGATCAGACGGATTTTTCCTCGGTATTTTACTTTGAGATGATACTTGCGGCGGCAATGTACGCCGTTTTATGGCTGGCGGCTCCCCTGATCGCGTCCTATTACCGGATCGATGTGCTGACCGACATTGTCCGTGTACTTTCGGTGGTCCTTTTCCCCGGAGCCGTGATCTCCGTTCAGACAGCCTATGTTTCCCGGAAAATGGAATTCCGGGGTCTGTTTATATCCACGCTCATCGCTTCTGCCATTTCCGGAGTGGTCAGCATAGGGATGGCCTGGGCGGGCTGCGGAGTCTGGGCGATGGCAGGGCAGCAGATCGCCTATTACGTCTCGCTGATGGTCGTTTTGTTCGTGGCCGTAAGCTGGCGGCCGGCTCTTCTGTGGTCCTTCGCAAGACTGCGGCAGATGTTTTCCTTCGGATGGAAGCTGCTGTGCGCCTCCCTGCTGGACACCGTCTTCAACAACCTTTACGGCCTCTTTATCGGCAAGATATACAATGAGGAGCTTCTGGGGAGCTACAGCCGCGGGGAACAGTTCCCCAAGCTGATCGCGTCCAACCTGGGAACGGCCATTCAGTCGGTGCTGCTTCCGGCGTTTGCCTCCAGACAGAACGAGACGGGGACGGTACGGCAGATGATGCGCCGGGCGATACGGCTGAGTGCCTTTGCCGTTATGCCCATGCTGATGGGGCTTTTCGCCACGGCGGACTCGCTTGTCCTTCTCCTTTTGGGGGAGGAATGGATGGTCTGCGTGCCCTTTCTCCGGATCATGTGCATATATTATTGCTTCTGGCCCATTCACATCGCCAATCTTCAGGTGGTCAACGCGATGGGGCGCAGCGATATTTTCCTGAAGCTGGAAATCATTAAAAAAGTTACGAGCGTGGCGGTGCTGCTGATCGGAATACATTTTTCCGTGTATACCATGGTGATTCTCCGCGCCGTCCATGATTTTGCCTGTACCTTTATCAACGCCGCGCCCAACCGCAGGCTGATCGGCTACGGTCCCGTAAGGCAATGGCTGGATGTACTGCCCTCGGCGGCGCTGTCCCTGGCCATGTGCGCGGCGGTCATGTGCGCCGGGACACTTATGGGGGACATCTCCCTGTATGTGAAGCTCCCGGCACAGATCCTGATCGGCGCCGGATTTTATGTGCTGGCCGCATGGATATTCCGAATGGACAGCTTTTTCTATCTTGCGGATACGCTGAAAAAGGCGGTTGCCGGCAAATAAAGGCGCCGTCCGGACAGAAAGCCGAAGAGAGAGAGGATCATATTATGAAGGGGACAATATTTGTGACAGCCATCGGCTCATTTTCGGCCGGGGCGGTGATACGGACCTGCAGGGAGGAAGGCTGGCGCGTTCTGGGCTGCGACATCTATCCGGCGGAATGGGTTGCCGAAGCCCTGGATGTCGATTGCTTTTTCCAGGCACCGCCGGCATCGGATGAGGATGCCTACCGCAGCTTCATATCCCGGATCTGTGTACAGAACCGGGCGGATTATCTGATCCCCCTGACGGATGCGGAGGTGGACGCCCTCAATCACTGGAGAGACGGGGAGTACGTCCGGGGAACCCGCACCGTCCTGTGTATTTCCGGGGAAGAGACCATAAGCCTCTGCAGAAATAAGTACCGGCTGGAGGAAAAGGTCCGCTCCCTTGACATCTGTCCGACGGTTCCGGGCAGGATCCTGAAGGACATTGCCGCCGGGGGCCCGGACTTCCCCGACCTGCCGGAGTACCCTCTGATCCTCAAGCCGTTTCGGGGAAGGAGCAGCCAGGGGATCCTCGTCATAGAAGACAGCCGCCGGATGCAGGAAGCTGTTTTCCGCCTGAGCGGCCGGGCGGATTCCTACCTGGTCCAGCCGAAGCTGGAGGGAAATGTGGTGACGGTGGACGTGGTGAGGGACCCGGCTTCGGGATTTACCGCCGCGCTGCCCAGAAGAGAGCTTTTGCGGACGCCAAACGGGGCCGGGACATCGGTGTATGTCTTTCGGGACCGGGAGCTGGAAAGCCGGTGCGCGGCCCTGGCGGAAGCGCTCGGCATACGGGGCTGCGTAAACTTTGAATTTCTGGAGAGCCCTGACGGGGAGAGGCGTCTTCTGGAATGTAATCCGCGGTTTTCCGGCGGAGTGGCGTTTTCCGCGACGGCGGGATATGACATGGTCAGCGGTCACCTTTGCTGCTTTACCGGACGGAAACCCAGGCCGATGGGGGAGATCCCCGGACAGTACGTGGTGAAGCGCTATACGGAGATCCGCACAGGAATCAAGTGAGAAAGGAAATACCGACATGGAACATAAAAAGGCGAAAAGGCCGGTGATGGTGACCCGCTCATCTCTCCCGCCCATGGAAGAATATATAGAAATGCTGAAGCCCCTGTGGGAGAGCGCGTGGCTCACCAATATGGGCGATTATCATGAGCAGTTTAAGACCCGGCTCAAAGAGTACCTGGGGCTCGAACGGCTGGAGCTCTTCGTCAACGGCCATATGGCGCTGGAGCTGACGCTTCAGGCGCTGGGGCTGGAGGGAGAGGTCATTACTACGCCGTTTACCTTCGCGTCCACCACCCATGCCATAGTCCGGAACGGCCTGACCCCGGTATTCTGTGACATCGATCCGGAGGACTACACGCTGGATACCGCAAAGCTGGAGAGCCTGATCACGGACCGGACGAGCGCCATTGTCCCGGTCCATGTATACGGAAATCCCTGCCATGTGGATGAGATCGGGCGGATCGCCGCCAGACACGGCCTGAAGGTCATATATGACGCGGCCCACGCGTTCGGCGAGGAGATCGGCGGAAAAGGGATCGGGCAGTTCGGGGACGCATCCATGTTCAGCTTCCATGCGACAAAAGTATTCCACAGCATAGAGGGAGGAGCGGTCAGCTTTTCCGATCCCGCCCTCGCCCCGCTCCTGTACCAGCTCAAGAACTTCGGGATCACCGGCTATGAGAGCGTGGATTACGTGGGGGCGAACGGAAAAATGAATGAATTCCAGGCCGCCATGGGACTTTGCAATCTGCGCCACATCGACGGTGAGATCGCGAAAAGAAAGGCTCTGGCGGAGCGCTACCGGGAACGCCTGTCCGGCGTGAAGGGGATCCGCCTCTGCCCCGAGCGGCCGGGAGTCAAATATAACTACGCGTATATGCCGGTGGTATTCGACGGGTATCATAAGGACCGGGATCAGATCTTTGCGGAACTGGCCCTGCAGGACATTCATGCCCGAAAATATTTTTATCCCTGCATCAATGCCTGCGCCTGCTACCGCGACCGTTTCCGCGAGGAGGATACCCCCGTTGCGGCCCGCGTTTCGCGCCAGGTGCTTACCCTTCCGCTCTATGCGGATCTGGATCCGGATACCGTGGATCTGATCTGCGACACGGTGCTCCGGTAGATACGATAAACGGCAGGAGAAAAACCAATGAATGAAGAAAACAAATGTCTTGTGATCATACCCGCGTTTAATGAGGAGGCGAATATCGCCTCGGTGGTGGACGAGCTGGTGAGGGTCTGCCCCCATGTGGATTACATTGTGGTCAACGACGGGTCTACGGACGGCACGGCCCGGATCTGCCGGGAAAAGGGATACAATCTCCTGGACCTTCCCGTGAATCTGGGACTTGCCGGATGCTTTCAGGCGGGCATGAAATACGCTTTCCAAAAAAATTACGCCTGCGCCGTCCAGTTTGACGGGGACGGGCAGCACCGCCCGGAATACATTGATTCCATGCGCGGCCGGATCGAAGAGGGCTTCGATATCGTGATCGGGAGCCGTTTCCTGGAAGGACGCAAGGGCGCTTCCCTGCGCATGATCGGGAGCCGTATGATCTCCCTGGCCATTCGTATGACCACCGGCGTCCGCCTGACTGATCCGACCTCAGGAATGCGTATGTTCAGCCGGGATATGATCCGGGAATTTGCCCTGAAGCTGAATTACGGGCCGGAGCCCGACACCGTATCCTACCTTTTAAAACAGGGGGCGAAGGTGACCGAGGTCCCCGTGACAATAGCCCCCAGGCAGGGCGGCGAGAGCTACCTGAAGCCCCTGGTCGCCGCCAACTATATGCTCCGTATGCTGATATCCATACTCCTCGTGCAAAACTTCCGTAAGCGATGAGCAGCGCCGGCTTTGCCGGCTGCTGCTCCCGCCCGTGCTTGCACGAGGAAGGAGCAGCAGCCGGCAAAACCGATAGGGCGAACGCCCGAGAGCGAGAAAACCGAAGGTTTTTGAGCGCGCGCTGCGACAGAGTGGCGAGCTCGCGCTGCGAAGGAGCAAGGGAGAGCGGAAGGTGCTGCGGCGCCCGTGCCAGCACGGGCGGGAGCAGCAGCCGGCAAAGCCGATAGGGCGAACGCCCGAGAGCGAGAAAACCGAAGGTTTTTGAGCTCGCGCTGCGAAGGAGCAAGGGAGAGCGGAAGGTGCGGCGCCCGTGCTTGCACGGGAAAGGAGCAGCAGCCGGCAAAGCCGATAGGGCGAACGCCCGAGGGCGAGAAAACCGAAGGTTTTTGAGCTCGCGCTGCGACAGAGTGGCGAGCTCGCGCTGCGAAGGAGCAAGGGAGAGCAGCAGCCGGCAAAGCCGATAGGAAACAGAATGCAGAGAAAGGAACCGGGAAAGATGAATCTCGCGGACCGCTGGGCAGGACTCCTTATGAGGACGGGCCCGGACCGGGAAAAACAGAATATTGTCTGGAACATGGCGGGCAGCTTCTTTTATGCGTTTGCCAGCATGGTCCTGTCGTTTTTGGTCATGCGCATCATGGGAGACGACGAAGGGGGGATCTTCGCTTTCGGATACAGCACATTCGGACAGCAGATGTTCATTGTGGCGTATTTCGGCCTTCGGCCGTTCCAGATCACGGACGGAAAGAGGGAATACCGCTTTGGCGACTATCTGCTCCATCGGATATTGACCTGTATTGCCGCGGTCCTGGCGGGGAGCGTTTTCCTTCTGGCAAGCGGCTATACGGCCGGGAAGGCCGCCGTGATCTTTCTTCTGGTCTGCTACAAGGTGATCGACGGCTTCGCCGACGTATATGAGTCGGAATTCCAGCGGAACGGGCATCTGCACCTTACGGGAAAATCCAACACGTTCCGCACGATCCTTTCCGTTGCGGTGTTCCTGTCTGTTCTCGGGATTTCCCGGTCGCTGATCACTGCCTGCGCGGCGGGGGTCGCCGCCCAGGCGGCCGGAGTGATCCTGTTTGATATGGCGCCGCTCCGAATGATCAAAACAGTGGATATGCGGGGGGACAGGAGCCGCCTTTGGCCGCTCACCGGCGCGGGGACCCTGCTGTTTGTGTCGGTCTTTCTGGATTTTTATATTTTTTCCGCCGCCAAATATGCCATTGATGCCAATATGGACAACGCGGCGTCCGGATACTTCAACATGATCTTTATGCCGACGTCGGTAATCAATCTGGCCGCCAATTTTGTCATAAGGCCGGTCCTCACCTACCTGACTGACGACTGGGAGCGGAGGGATTACGGCGCTTTTCACCGGATGCTCCTTCGCATATCGGCCCTCATCGGAGGACTCAGCGTACTTGCGGTGGCCCTGGCGTGGTTTCTCGGGAAACCGGTACTCGGCGTGATGGAAAAGATATTGGGAAGCGGCTACGGGGGAAGTCTGGTCAGATACCATGTGCCGTTTGTGCTGGTGGTTCTGGGCGGAGCCTTTTACGCGGTTCTGAACCTGTATTACTATGTGCTGGTGATCCTGCGCAGACAGAAGGTCATCTTCGGCATTTATGCGGCGACGGCTTTGCTTGCCGCCGTCATATCGCCCGTCTTCGTGCAGAGAAAAGGGATCTTCGGCGCCGCGTGCGCCTACCTGCTTCTAATGACGGTGATGGCCGCGGCTTTTACGGCCGGAGCCGTAAACCGGATGAAGGCCGCGGAGAAAGCGGCGGAAAAAGCATCGGAGAAGGTACCGGATGAAGGTACCGGCGAAGATGGAAATGTAAGCCCGAAAACGTAGATAGTTGACATAACTTATCACGACCTGTTAAAATGCGCCGGAAGACAGATTTCTGCTTTTGGGCATGACAGAAAAGGTGAGGGTATGCATTGTATGTCATTGTTATCGGCAGTCCGATACGGTAATACGTATTATATCGGCAAGAGCAGCTATCAGGAAGGAGGAAGAAAGGTATGCTAAAGGAATATGATATTGACCGGCTGAATCCGAGGCCCAATCCGTATGCAAAAGAATTGAAAAAACAGGTTACGATCAAAATATCGCCGAATGTTATCGAGTATTTTAAGGAACAGGCGAATAAAGTCGGTATGCCTTATCAGACGCTTATTAACTTATACCTGATGGATTGCGTGAGCAATAAGCGGGAGCTGCAGATGACATGGAAATGATCGCTGCGAGGTAATTCATGCCGGAAAATGCCCATTTTCAAGGATTCCTGACGAAAGTTCCCGAAGAAGATACCGGATGAAGGCCGCGGAGAAAGCGGCGGAAAAAGCATCGGAGAAGGTGCCGGATAAAGGTACCGGCGAAGATGGAAATGTAAGCCCGAAAACGTAGATAGTTGGCATAACTATCACAACCTGTCAAAATGCGCCGGAAGATAGAAAAAGCTTCCGGCGTTTTTTCTCTAAAACAGAATAAAATGTTTATAAAACTTTGTGCAGGGTCATTGACACAGCTGATATTCGGGTTTATAATTCGTTCTGAATAGAACGTTCTGTTTAGAACGATTAGAAGGAGGTAATCGTATGAATATCCCAATACGTCTGTGGGATCTGCAGCAGCCGCTCCGTTCCCTTTATACCCTTTGCGTGGAGCCGGTATGCCGTGATTACGGCGTGACCAGGACGGAACTGGATATTCTGCTGTTTCTGGACGGCAGCCCGGATCATGATACCGCCGCGGAGATCGCGGATCAGCGGTGCCTGGCCAAATCTCATGTATCCACGTCGATCCGGTCTCTGGAGAAGAACGGATATCTTACCCGGCTGACAGGACGGACGGACCGCCGGCTGATCCATCTGGGGCTGTCGGAGAAGGCTGCACGGCTTGTAAAGGCCGGCAAAGACGCGAGAGATGTTTTCCTGGAAATTATTACCGCAGGGCTGGATGCTGAAGAGCGGGCGCGGCTCCATGTCTATATTGAGAAGATGGAAGAAAATGTTCTGTCCTATCTGGAAACCAGAGGAAAATAGCGGGAAACATGAAAAAGGAGAGCGGGTCTTATGGAAAGTAAGCAAAAGGACGGCGCTAAGCCGTCTCCGATGGAGCAGATTGCTGCTTTTATTGTGGATAAGCGCAAGGCATTTTATCTGCTGTACATAGGTCTGGCTGTTTTTTGCGTATTTGCAAACAGTTGGGTTACGGTCAATGACGACCTGACCAGCTATCTTCCGGCGGAGACGGAGAC
>CANRGP010000018.1 GCA_947630085.1 uncultured Lachnospiraceae bacterium | reverse complement strand
GGTGTCCGGGTTTCCCTGTACAATGTGATGATCGCGGTGCTTACGGCGGTCACGATCGTGCTGGGGATGCGGATGATGGGAGCCATGCTGATATCCAGCCTGATCATTTTCCCGGCGCTGACCTCCATGCAGATCTTTAAAAGCTTCCGGGGAGTGGTCCTGTCGTCCGCCGTCCTGTCAGTTGTGTGTTTTATCGTGGGAATGACCCTGTCTTATGGGATCTCCACGCCTGCGGGCGCCAGCGTGGTCCTGGCGGATCTTGCGGCATTCCTTTTATTCGGAGCGGCAGGCGCCGTCATACGGGCGGCAGGTACCCGAAGGCAGACGAAATGAAGCGGGGAGGGGAGGTAGAAAAGATGAGCGGCAGAAAATGGGAGAACAGAGAGTTTGGCCGCGCCGGAAAGCGCGGGATACGGCCTTCGCTTTCGCAGACCCAGTATATCGCCGTCGGCTTTTTCCTATTGATCCTGACGGGAACGCTTCTTCTGATGCTTCCTGTCTCCTCCAGGGACGGACACTGGACGGCGTTTCTCGATTGTCTTTTTACCTCCACCAGTGCATCCTGCGTCACAGGGCTTGTGGTCCGGGATACCTGGACACAGTGGTCGCTGTTCGGACAGCTGGTGATCCTGCTGCTGATCCAGATCGGAGGTTTGGGTTTTGTCACCATCGGTGTGTTTTTCTCCATCGTGCTGAGACGCCGCATCGGACTGAAGCAGCGGGGACTGATGCAGGAGAGCAGCAGCGCGCTTCAGATCGGAGGCGTGGTCCGGCTTGCCAAAAAGATCGTTATAGGAACGGCGGTCTTTGAGGGAGCGGGAGCGCTTCTTCTGGCGTTTCGCTTTGTTCCCCAGTACGGCTTCTGGAGAGGGCTCTACTATGGGATCTATCACTCTATATCGGCCTTCTGCAACGCGGGCTTCGATCTGATGGGGCACCAGGCCCCCTATAACTCTCTTGTCTCCTATTACGACGACTGGCTGGTGAATGTGGTGATCATGGGGCTCATCGTGATCGGAGGCATCGGCTTTATCGTTTGGGACGATATCAGCGAGCACCGGCTCCATTTCCGCAAATACCTCCTTCAGACGAAGATCGTTCTGGTTTCCACAGCCGTTCTGATCCTGGGAGGAGCCGCTCTTTTCTGGCTCTTCGAGAGAAACAATCTGTTCGCGGATATGTCGGCGCAGGGCGCGATATGGTCTTCGCTGTTCAGCTCGGTCACGGCCAGAACGGCTGGCTTTAATACCACGGATTCGGCGGCCATGACGGACGGGAGCAAGCTTGTCATGCTGATCCTGATGTTTATCGGAGGCAGCCCCGGCTCTACGGCGGGAGGAATCAAGACGACCAGCGTCGTGGTTCTTTTCCTCCACATCCGCGCCCTTTTGGGCAGGACGTACAGCGTCAATGCATTCGGACGCCGGATCGAGGAATCGGACGTCCGCCGCGCGTCGGCGGTGGTCGCCATCAATGCCACGCTGGCGCTGGGGGCCGCGATCCTGATCATGCTGATCCAGCCGTTTTCCATGGGAGACATTCTTTTTGAAACATTCTCGGCGATCAGCACCGTAGGGATCTCTACGGGCATCACGCGGCAGCTTCTTCCGGCGTCAAGAGTGATCATCATATTCCTGATGTACTGCGGCCGGCTGGGAAGTATGTCGTTCGCGCTGGCATTTACAGAGAAAAAACGTGTGGTTCCGGTGCAGAACCCGGCAGAAACGGTGAACATTGGCTGACGGGGCAGACCCCCGGGAAAGGTGAGTGGATATGAAATCGATTTTGATCATCGGAAGCGGAAAATTCGGCCGCCATCTTTGCAGGAAAATGGCGGAGCTGGGCAACCAGATCATGCTGGTGGATATCGTGGAGGAAAACATGGAGGAGATGCTTCCGCTCGTCGTCAGCGCCAAGATCGGCGACTGTACCAATCCTGTCGTGCTGGAAAGCCTGGGCGTCTCCAACTTTGACGTGTGCTTCGTCTGCATCAGCTCCAACTTTCAGAGCAGTCTGGAGATCACGAGCCTGCTGAAGGAAAATGGGGCAAAGAAGGTGGTCAGCCAGGCCAGCCGGGACATACAGGCCAAGTTTCTTCTGCGCAACGGGGCGGACGACGTGGTCTATCCGGACCGGGACATCGCGGAGAAGACGGCGGTCCGCTACAGCGCCAACCATGTTTTTGACTATATCGAGGTTTCCGACGAATTTTCCATATACGAGATCCCGCCGCTCGCGGAATGGGTGGGAAAAAGCCTGAGGGAATCCGATATCCGGAATCGTTACCATGTGCTGGTGCTGGGGATCAAATGGAACGGGCGGACCAACCTGATGCCGCCTGCCGATTATGTGATCCGCTCGGACGAGCATCTGATGGTCGTGGGACGTCCGGAGATCGTGGACGATCTGCTGAAAAAGATTTCATAGCGGACGGATCCTCAGAAACGTCCGGTCAGGAGTTTGACAATTATTTTCCGGACCGGTATAATAAAAGAAACCCGGACAGAAAGGATGGGGCGGCGTGGAACGCAAGGAGATATCAAAAGCAGTCATCACCAGGCTTCCGAGATATTATCGCTATCTGGATGAGCTTCTGGAGGAGGGAGTCGAGAGGATATCCTCCGGGGAACTCAGCAAGAGGATGAAGGTCACGGCCTCTCAGATCCGCCAGGACCTGAATAATTTCGGCGGATTCGGACAGCAGGGATACGGATATAATGTAGAGTATCTCTACGAGGAGATCGGGAAGATACTGGGGCTGGACCGCAGACACAGCCTTATCATCATCGGCTCCGGGAATCTGGGCCAGGCCATCGCCAATTACGGCAATTTTGAGCGCAGAGGATTCGTGGTCAACGGAATGTTCGACGTGGACAGGGAGCTGATCGGAAGCACGGTGCGCGGGATCCGGATACGGGGCATGGAAGAGCTGGAGGATTTTATCCGGGACAACGACGTGCAGATCGCAGCCCTTACGATTCCCAAAACGCAGGCTCCCGCCGTGGCGGACCGGCTGGTAGCGGCCGGAGTCAAGGCAATCTGGAATTTTGCGCATATCGATCTGACGGTTCCGGATGATGTGGTGGTTGAGAACGTGCATCTTTCGGAGAGCCTGATGCGCCTTTCGTATCTGTTCTGCAGCAAGCGGGACGGAAAACACAAGCGGACTGGAGGCATGGAAGAATCATGATCGTCGGTGTGGGTACGGATATGGTGGAGATCGGCCGTGTGAAAAGGGCCTGTGAAAGGCAGGCTTTTCTCACCCACGTCTATACGGATGAGGAGCGCCGGCAGTCGGGGGACAGGGTTTCCCGTCTAGCCGGCGATTTTGCTGTGAAGGAGGCGGTGGCGAAAGCACTGGGGACGGGGTTCCGCGGATTTTTTCCGAAGGATATCGAGGTGCTTAGGGATCCGCTCGGGAAGCCCTATGTGAATCTGCACGGCCCGGCGAAGGAGGCGGCCAGGGAACGCGGCGTTGCTTCCGTCTTTGTTTCGATCACGGATACGGCGGACCTGGCGGCAGCATTTGCAGTGGCGGAGTCGGAAGGGGGAGAGGTATGAAATATCTGATGACCGGCGGCCAGATGAAGATGATCGACCGGTATGCCATGAAGGAGATCGGGATCCCCGCGGCAGTCCTGATGGAGCGTGCGGCCCTTGGAGTGGCCGGTACGGTGGAGGCGCTGGCCGGGGAGCTGTGCGCCGGGCAGGGAGCGGAAGCTTCGGAAAACGCGAAAGCTGTCCGGATCTGCGCGGTTTGCGGAACGGGAAACAACGGGGCCGACGGCATCGCCGCGGCCAGGATACTGCATAATAGAGGTTACAGGGTTATAGCGGTTATAGCCGGGGACAGGCAAAGGCAGTCCGAGGAGTTTTGCCTGCAGTGCCGGATCGCCGAGAAGCTGGGCATGGATCTGGTGGAATGGAAGGATTTCATTCCCGGGAAATATGACATTATCATCGACGCCATTTTCGGGGTGGGCCTTTGGAGACCCGTGGAGGGACAGTACCGCGAGGCGGTCCGCATGATAAACGGCGCGGGTGCGAAGCGCGTGGTGGCGGTGGATATGCCGTCGGGGATCCACAGCGATCACGGGCAGGTCATGGGGGAAGCCGTCAGGGCCGATGTGACGGTGACCTTCGGTTACCGGAAGCTGGGGAGCGCTTTTTATCCGGGAAAGGAATACTGCGGGGAACTGAAGCTGTGGGATATCGGCTTTCCGGCAGACAGCCACGGACATATCGGGGAGGAGATCCCCGCCGTGACGTATGACGGGGAGGATCTGAAGCGGATCCCCAAAAGGCCGGAAAGCGGGAACAAGGGAACCTTCGGGAAGGTGCTGGTGGCGGCGGGAAGCGCCGACATGGGCGGAGCCGCTTATCTGAGCGCCCTGGCCGCCTACCGTATGGGGGCCGGCCTGGTAAAGATCATGACGGCGGAGGAGAACCGGGACAGGATGCAGCAGCTTTTGCCGGAGGCGATCCTTGCCGCGTACCGGCCGGAGGATGCCCGGGAGGATCCGGAGGCGTTCCGGAAAGCGATCGAGAGAGAATGTGCGTGGGCGGACGTGATCGTCCTGGGGCCGGGCATCGGCCAGGGGGAAGGAACGTTCGAGCTGGTCCGGGGATTCCTGACAAGCGCCTATGTGCCGGTCGTTCTGGACGCGGACGGCCTGAACGTCACGGCCCGCCATCCGGAGCTGACTCAATATTTTACGGAGAATATTATCGTCACGCCTCATGTGGGGGAAATGTCCCGGCTGACAGGCATTTCGGCTGAGGATATCAAGAAGGAGCCGGCGGCGGCTGCCGCCGACTACAGCAGCCGCCATGGGATCGTCTGCGTGCTTAAAGACGCGGTGACCGTGGTCAGCGGCAGGGACGGGCAGTGTTATGTGAATGGAAGCGGAAACAGCTGTATGGCGAAGGCCGGCTCCGGGGATGTGCTTACCGGGGTCATCGCCGGGCTCCTCGCCCAGGGGCTGGAGCCGTGGGATGCCGGCACCCTCGGCGTATATCTGCACGGACTCGCCGGGGACGCGGTGCGCAGGAGGCAGGGGGCATACGGGATGCTCGCAAGAGAGCTTGCGGATCAGGTGGGAAGGATCCCGCTGCCTGACTGCGGCGCAAAATAGATTGCCTGGGAGGGAATGACCGATGCGTCAGTATACGAGAGTATATGCGAGGATTGATCTCGACGCGGTGAAACGGAATATGAGCTCCATGAGAGCCGCGCTGGAGGATGATGTAAAGATCATGGGGGTGGTGAAGACCGACGGGTACGGGCACGGCGCGGTGCCGGTCGCACAGGCCATCGAACCGTATGTGTCGGGCTATGCCGTCGCGACCATTGAGGAGGCGCGCAATCTCCAGAGACACGGGACGGAGAAACCGATCCTGATCCTGGGGGTTACCCATCCGGACGATTACGGGCGCCTGATCAAAAACGGGATCCGCCCTTCCGTTTTTACCATGGAGCAGGCGCAGCTTCTTTCTTCTGCCGCGGTCGGAATGGGAAAGACGGCCATGATCCATCTGGCGGTGGATACGGGCATGAACCGGATCGGCATGAGCTGCGGCCCCGAAGGGGCGGAGCTGGCGGCGGCGATCGGCGAACTTCCCGGGATCTTTGTGGAGGGGATCTTTACCCATCTGTCCCGGGCGGATGAATCGGATAAGACCTCTGCCCGCCGGCAGATGAAGCGCTATGCGGATTTTCTGGAGATGGCGCGGGCAAGAGGGCTGACGGTTCCCGTCCGGCACATATCCAACAGTGCCGGGATCCTGGATATGCCGGGAACACATTACGATATGGTGAGGGCCGGCATCTCCATCTATGGGATGTACCCCTCCGACGAGGTGGATAAAAGCCGTGTTCCTCTTTGGCCCGCCATGTCCCTTCTGAGCCGCGTAACCTATGTAAAGGAGATCGGAACCGGCGAAGAAATCAGCTACGGAGGTACTTTTGTGACTGATAGGGTTACAAAGGTTGCAACCGTGCCGGTAGGTTACGGAGACGGATATCCCAGGAACCTTTCGGGAAAGGGATATGTCCTGATCCACGGGAAGAGGGCTCCGATCCTGGGGAGGATCTGCATGGACCAGTTTATGGTGGATGTGACGGACATTCCCGGCGTGCGTGAGGAGGATGAGGTGACGCTCATCGGCAGGGACGGAAACGAATGTATTCTTGTGGAGGACCTGGCCAGGCTGTGCGGAGGCTTCCACTATGAGATCGTCTGCGACATCGGCAAGCGTGTGCCCAGGGTGTACGTATGTGACGGAAACGTGATCGGCACGAAGGATTATTTTGACGATCCGTATGAAGATTTTGCATAAAGACTTTGCATGGAGATTTTGCGTGAAGACTTTGTGTGAAGATTTTGCATAAGGATTTTGCGTGAAGATTCTGCCTGAGGCGGAGGGCCGCTCCCTGTGACGGAGCGGCCGTTTTGCGCTTTGCGCATCCTCCGCGCATCCGCCGCATGACTTTTTGATGTCCGCATCATATTATAATCATGGGACTGTTGTGAATATGTGGAAGAAAAACAGTAAATACTAGTCACATGAACGAAATATGACGGACGGAGAGTGAGATGTATGATTATCAGGCGGGGAGACATTTATTATGCGGACCTCAGGCCGGTGATCGGCTCCGAACAGGGAGGCGTCAGGCCGGTACTTATTATACAGAACAATGTGGGAAACAGGCACAGTCCTACGGTGATCTGTGCCGCCATCACTTCGCGGATGAACAAGGCCAAGCTGCCGACCCATGTGGAGCTGGATACCCGGAAATGCGATATGGTAAAGGATTCGGTGATCCTTTTGGAGCAGCTTCGGACCATTGATAAACAGAGGCTGAAGGAAAAGATCTGCCACATCGACGACGATCTGCTGAAAAAGGTGGACTGCGCTCTGAAGGTAAGTCTTGAGCTGCCTACATACGGCTCTGAATATGAAAACTGAAGGAGCGGAGAAGAGAGGCTGGATTACTTCATCAGCTCATCCGATATCCGAATGCGATCGCTTATCGCTGAAAGAATACGCCATGAGCAGGGGCAGAAGAATGAGCATAGCCGTGTCTATAATGATCTTTATGATCTTTTTAGCTTTCATCTCTGCTCCTGTCCGCATGGTTTGATTCAGTCTGCCGGGGCTCAGTCGGAAAAGCCTCGCTCATTCTGGTATGCGTGGGCGGTGTCAATGTGACGATAGCCCATGCGGAGCGCCGAAAGGCATGCCTGTTTGGTTTCTTCTCCCTCCTATTTCAAACCGATTTTCTTCACCCATTTTTCAAGTTCCCGGCCGCAGGTCACGGCGTTGCCGCCGCTCACGGCAAGCCCTTCGTCCATGTTCTCCACCCGCGCCGTCAGCTCCGGACGGGGGCAGGCAGCACCGGGATTTTTCTCATAGGCTGTCGTCCTTTACTGCTCCAACATCTGGGCGCACTGCTTCAAAAAGTCCGTGATCTTCAAATGCTGCGGGCAGGCAAGCTCACATTGTTTGCATTCGATACAGTCGGAGGCACGGTGTCCCTCCGGGATAGCCGCGCAGCGTTCCCGCGCCTCGGCTGTCTGGCCGCTGCCGAGCTGTAAGTTTGCGGCAGCGAAGATGTCGGGAATGGGAATCTGTTTCGGGCAGCCGTCCGTGCAGTAGTGGCAGGCAGTGCAGGGGATCTCTGCGGAGTTTCCGAGGATTTTCTGCGCCTCGCGGATGATCTTCTGTTCCTCGGCGTTCAGCGGCTGGAAGTTCTTCATGTAGGAGAGGTTATCTTCCATCTGAGCGACGCTGGACATTCCCGAAAGCACCGTGATAATGCCGTCCAGGGACGCCACAAAGCGGATCGCCCAGGATGCCGGGGACATATCCGGGGCGTAGTCATGGAACAGCTTTTTTACTTCCTTCGGCGGGTCGGCCAGCTTGCCGCCCTTCACCGGCTCCATCACAACGATGGATTTGCCGTGCTTTCTCGCCACCTCATAGTTTAAGCGGGAATTCACTCCAGGGTTGTTCCAGTCGGCGTAGTTGATCTGAAGCTGGACGAAATCTACCTCCGGGTGCTCGGTGAGCAGCTTGTCCAGAAGCTCCGGGCCCGCGTGGAAGGAGAACCCGAAATGACGGATCAGTCCCTCCGCCTTGCGCTCCTTCACAAAGTCCCAGATGTGGTACTTGTCGTACTTTGCATAGTTGTTTGCCATGAGAGCGTGCAGCAGATAATAATCAAAATACCCCGCGCCGGTGCGCTCCAGGCTCTTATAAAACTGTTCCTTGGCGCTCTTTTCGTTGTGGCACATCAGAAAGGCGTTGAGCTTGGTGGCGAGGGTATAGGAATCCCGCGGGTAGTGGTCCACCAGCGCCTTTTTGATGTCCTGTTCCGAGGTGCCGTACACAAAGGCGGTGTCAAAGTATGTAAATCCCGCCTCCATAAAGAGATCGACCATCTTTTTGACCTGTTCGATGTCGGTGCTCAGTACCTTCCTGGGGAGCCTCATCAGCCCGAAGCCCAGCTTCGGCGTTTCCTTGCCAAAATAATCAGACATTGTTTTTCCTCCTTCATGACTTTTATCTTTATTTCTTCAATGTATGCTTTTAATACCCGCTGTCGGACAGCCGTTTCGTCACGCTCTCTTTGGCGCTGCCGCGGTCGTTCTGCGCGGTGCTGCCGAGAATAACAAGTCCCTCTCCGATGGCAGAATCCGGGCAGCCGAGGAAAACTCATATGTACATTATACTGCTTGCGCGATTCAATCGCCACACCATTTTTACAGCAAAAGAGCATAAAAAAAGAAGCGCAGCTTCTTAATTTTCAAAATAAGATCCGCTGTGTGATCCGATTTTGGATTTCACGGAGAAACGGCGGCGCATCCTGCCGGAGCCGGTCGTTGACGAATCCGGTGATATTTGATATAATAGGCCATAACGGTTTTTGCAAAAGAATCTTGAAAGAAGGAG
The DNA here is from genome assembly GCA_947630085.1 of uncultured Lachnospiraceae bacterium. Classification (GTDB taxonomy): domain Bacteria; phylum Bacillota; class Clostridia; order Lachnospirales; family Lachnospiraceae; genus UBA3402. Next base: position 24,758 of record CANRGP010000018.1, on the reverse strand, counting down.
AAAGAGAAGTTTCATGGACGACGGCTATCCTCCATACGGTATCATGGTGTATTTGATCCTGTTGATCCTGGAGGCGATATTTTTTGGTTTCGGAGCGGCAATTCAGAACATAAATACGGCGGCTCTTGAGAAAGAGGCGCAGGAAGGAGACAAAAGAGCCGCAAAGCTCCTCGCGGTCGCGGAGCGCCCGGCAAAGTTTATCAATACCATCCAGCTGGTGGTTCACGGGTCGGGAATGGCGGTCGGGGCCTGTGTGCTGGCCGGGCTTGGGCGAAGGCTCGCCGCCCGGTGGCTTCCGGGGGTGTCTGCCGCCCGGGATTTCGGCATATGGTGCAGGATCGCGGCCGTGGTCGCCGTTACCGCGGCGCTGCTGCTGATTGTTACCGTGGCGCTGGGGATCATCATTCCCAAACGGTATGCGGCCAGGAAGCCCGAGGCATGGTGCCGGAGGCTGTACCCGGCGGTCGGCGCGGTCATGTTCCTCCTCACGCCGCTGAGCACGGCGAATACGTTCATCGCCAGAGGGATCCTCAGACTTCTGAGGACGGATATGGATATGGACGGCGATAATGTGACGGAGGAGGATATCATGTCCATGGTCAATGAAGGCCATGAGCAGGGAGTTCTGGAAGCCAGTGAAGCGGAGATGATCACCAATATTTTCCAGATGGGAGATAAGGATGCGGGAGACATCATGACGCATCGCAAAAACCTGGTGGCCATCGACGCGGAGATGTCTCTGAAGGACGCCATTGATTTTATCCTGACCGAAGGTACGAACTCCCGGTATCCGGTGTACCGCAGGGATGTGGACGACATCATCGGGATCCTCCACATGAAGGACGCCATGATCTTTGCCGAGAAGCAGGGGCGGCTGGCCCAGCCGGTAGGAAGCATTCCTGGTCTTCTGCGGGAGGCGCATTTTATTCCCGAGACGCGGAGACTGGATTCCCTGTTCAAGGAGATGCAGTCCCGGAAGGTCCATATGGCCGTGGTGGTGGATGAATACGGCCAGACCTCCGGCATCGTTACCATGGAGGACATTCTGGAGGAGATCGTGGGGAACATCCTGGATGAATACGATGACGAGGAGGAGGAATATATCACCGAGACGGACGGCGGCTTCCTCATCAGCGGAATGGCCCCTCTTGACCAGGTCGGCGAAGCGCTGGGGATCCGCTTCCCGGAGGAGGATCTTGACAGCTTCGACACCATCAACGGGTTCCTGATTTCCCGGCTCAACCGCATACCCAGGGAGGACGAGAAGCCGCAGGTGGACGCCCTGGGCTACCGGTTCGAGATCGAGAGCATGGAGAGCAAGATCATCCGGACCGTGAAGGCCGTGCCCCTTCCGCGGGAGGCGGGGGAAAAAGAAGAAGCGGAGAACGATCCGGAATGAACCGCTTGCCAGATCGGCCGATCGGTGTTAAGATAGTACAGATGCGAAAAACCGGATACGGAAATGAAAGTAGAAGAGTAAAGGAGTGTTGTTATGTCCGGACATTCAAAGTTTTCAAATATCAAAAGAAAGAAAGAGAAGAACGATGCCGCCAAGGGGAAGATTTTTACGATCATAGGACGTGAGATCGCCGTGGCGGTCAAGGAGGGCGGCGCCGACCCGGCCAGCAATTCCAAGCTGCGCGACGCCATCGCGAAGGCGAAGGCCAACAATATGCCCAACGATACCATTGACAGGGGTATTAAGAAAGCTGCCGGCGACGCGGGATCCGTCAATTACGAGAGCCTGACCTATGAGGGGTACGGCCCCGGCGGAGTGGCGATCATCGTGGACACGCTGACCGACAATAAGAACCGTACCGCGGCAAATGTGCGCGCGGCCTTTACCAAGGGCGGCGGAAACGTGGGCGCCCAGGGAAGCGTCTCCTATCTGTTTGACAAGAAGGGCCAGATCATTATCGATAAGGAAGAATGTGAGATGGACGCGGACGAGCTGATGATGGCGGCTCTTGACGCGGGAGCGGAGGATTTCTCCGAGGAGGAGGAAAGCTATGAGATCTATACCGCCCCTGATGATTTCAGCACCGTGCGGGAAGCTCTTGAGGCCGCGGGTCTCCCCATGCTTGAGGCGGAGGTGACCATGATCCCGCAGACCTGGGTGGAGGTTTCCGACGAGGAGACGGTCAAGAAGCTGAACCGGATCCTGGATATCCTGGAGGAAGACGACGATGTCCAGGGCGTCTATCACAACTGGGACGAATAGGACATACGGATCGGAGCGCCCGGCAGAACACTGCCGGGCGCAGATTATTTTCCGGATTTCTCCGGATTTATTGACAAATTGCCTGAAATCTGGTATAAAACTTAATTGTAATTGCAAATTTGCCTGTCCTGCGGGATAGAGAAGGGTATCTTCCGGGGAACAGGCGGAATCGGACTGCCGGAGCAAACAGACCACGCATAAAGGGATGCAGGATGTTTGCCCTTTTGTATATTCGGGCATCCGAAGGTCCGGGCAGTTATCAGAATAAAAAGGAGGATGAGAACTATGTGCAAGAACAAGAGACTGGCGGCGCTTCTTCTGGCAGGGGCGATGGTGCTCAGCGCTACTGCCTGCGGCGGTTCGGGACAGGCCCCGCAGGAGGGAGGGAACAGCGATACGGCCGACGCGGTAGTATATCGGACCCTGTATGCCAGCGAGGTGACTACGCTGAATTATCTGACCACAGGTCTGACCAACAACTGGTCGATCGGAGCCAATGTGGTAGACAACCTTGTGGAATATGACCGCTACGGCAATCTGCTTCCGGCCCTTGCGGAGAGCTGGGAGCATAACGACGATATGACGGAGTGGACGTTCCACATCCGCCCCGGCGTCAAGTGGGTGGACAAGGACGGCAATGAGGTCGCCGACGTGACGGCCAACGACTGGGTATCTACGGCACATTATGTCAATGATGCCCGCAACGCTTCCGACAACCAGTATATGTACAGCAACGGCTCCGTTGTGGTCAACGCGAACGCGTATTATGACTATACCGCATACCTTCTCGACTGTGAGACATACGGTTTTGAGGAGGGCGATGTGAACGCCGTGGACGATGAGGGCAATCCCATTGAACCGGTGGATCCCGTAGATCCGGACAGCATCGGCGTAAAGGCGGTGGACGATTCCACGTTGGTGTTCACGCTGGAGCAGCCCTGCTCCTTCTTCCTGAGCGCCCTGGCATATACGGCGTTCATGCCGGTGTACGGCCCCTTCCTTGAGGAACAGGGGAGCCAGTTCGGCCTGGACAATGAGAGCCTTCTGTATTGCGGCGCGTACATACTTTCCTCTTATGAGCCGCAGCAGGAGAGGGTCCTGACCAAGAATCCGACCTACTGGGATGCCGGGAACGTATACATTGACGAGATCCGCCAGACCTACAACGCGGAGGCGGCCAGCATCGAGGTGAAGATGTACCTGGACGGCGAGATCGACAACGCCACCGTCGATACCAATCTGCTTGACAGTATGCTTGCCGATGAGACGACGGGCAGCCTGATCCACGGGGGCCGCATCGACAATTCCTACAGCTACTTTTATTCCTTCAACTTTGACCCGCAGTTCGACGAGATATATGAGCCGGAGAACTGGAGAAAAGCGGTCAACAATCTGAACTTCCGCAAGGCCGTTATGGCGTCCATGGACCGCGTCCGTGCATTTATGGCTCATGATCCGTTTGCTCCGGAACGCTACATCAACAACACCATTACGCCGGCAGATTTCGTTTTGGGAGACGGAGTGGATTACACCCAGTTTGAGCCTTTAAAGCCCTATACCGACGGGGACAGCTTTGACGCCGACGCCGCTGTGGCTTACCGCGACAAGGCCCGCGAGGAGCTGGAGGCCGAGGGAGTTACGTTCCCGATCAAGGTCCTTATGAGCTACAACCCCACCTCCTCCGGAATGGATGATGAGTGCCAGCTTGTGGAGCAGCAGATCGAGAACGTTCTGGGAACGGATTTCATTGATATCATCATCGAGGCAGGACCGGAAACCTCATTCCTTACTGCCGTCCGCCGCAGCGGAAAATATGCGTTCATGAGCACGAACTGGGGAGCCGACTATGCAGACCCGCAGACCTGGACCGAGCCGTTCGGACTGGACAACAGCTACGGCTTCTGGGACAAGAGCGAGGATCCGGAGACGAAGGCCCTGTTTGCCCAGTGGTATGAGCTTGTATACGGGACCAAGGCAGCCGTCGAGAAGGGCCTGAAGGAGGAAGGCGGCGAGGAGATCCGGGGCGCGGCCGAGATCTATGAGAACGACACTGACCGCTACAACGCCTTTGCCAAGGCGGAGGCCCTGCTGATCGAAAATGCCATTGTGGTTCCCTACAGCATTTCCCAGGGGAGCACCTACAGCATTTCCAACCTGAATCCGCTTGAGGGCGAATACTCGCCGTTCGGCGTGTCTCAGTACCGCTATAAGTACCAGAAGCTTTACGATACTTCCATGAGCATGGAGGAGTTTGAGGAGGCATACGAGAAGTGGGAAGAGGAGCGCTCGTCTTCCGCTGCCGACTGATCTTCTTCTGAAACCGCAGATTGATTTTGCGCGGGGTGTCCCGAAACAGAAGCCGTCTGTGACAGAACAGCCGAAATGTTTTGGGACGCCCCCGTCCATATGGATTTGCCGGATCGCCTGTGGAGCGCGCGCCGCACGGGTTACCCGGCAAATCCGTATATCCCGGAGCCAGGACAGCCGGGGGAAGGAGGATCTACTATTGGTAAAATACATAATAAAGCGCGTACTTCATGCGTGCTTTACCCTGCTGGTCGTTATAAGCATTGTATTCATCCTGCTCCGGCAGATGCCCATCGAGGGCTATTTCAACAATATGGACAAGCTGACGGAGGCCCAGATCCAGGCAGGACTGACGAGACTGGGGCTGACACGGCCCATGCCCGTCCAGATCTGGAACTATCTGAGCCAGGTTTTCCAGGGGGACCTCGGGACCTCGAACAAGTTCCGTGAAGGGTATCCCATCGCCAAGATCGTGGCGGACAAAGCCCCCGTATCCATTAAGCTCGGGCTTCTCAGCCTCGGAGTGTCGCTTGTGGCAGGGATGTCCCTCGGCATCCTGATGGCCCGCTCCACACGAACCCGGCTGAAGTTCTGGGACAGGTTCGGAACGGTGATTATTGTGATCGTACAGGCGGTTCCGTCGGCGGTCTACCATCTCCTTATCCAGCTTTACGGAAGCAATCTTCTGGGAGTATCCATGCTGTTTAAAGAGAACGATCCGCGGACATGGATCCTGCCGGTGTTTTCCCTGGCTATCGGAAACATTGCATATTATGCCATGTGGCTGCGCAGATATATGGTGGATGAGGCAAACAAGGACTATATCCGTCTGGCGCGGGCAAAGGGCGTTTCCTCGGGAAAGATCAGCCGCAGACACATATTCCGCAACGCGGTGGTGCCGCTGGTCCAGTACATTCCCAACTCGATCCTGCTGACGCTCATGGGTTCGCTGTATGTGGAAAGCCTGTATTCGATTCCCGGGATGGGCGGCCTGCTGATCGAGGTCATCAAGAGACAGGACAACACCATGGTCCAGGCCCTGGTGCTGATCTATTCGGCGGTATCGGTGCTTGGTCTTCTGTTCGGCGATCTGGCAATGGCGCTGGCAGACCCACGCATCAGTTTTGTCAAGAAAGAAGGTGCGCGCTGATGACGTTTCGAGGCATGAAGGAGCGGGAGCTCGAAGAGGCGCTGACCAGGCATATGGAGGAGAAGCTGGATCCGGCGGGAGCATACGGGGACCTTCCCGAAGACGAACTGTTTGTCCCTGCTGATTTTGACCGCGCGTCGGCGGAGAGAGGCGGGTATTCCAATTATTCTTACTGGGGAGCGACATTCCGCGCGTTCTTTAAGAACAAGACGGCCGTGTTCTTCCTGTGCGTGATCGTTTTCGTTCTGCTCTTTACTTTTATCCAGCCGTTTCTGCCGGGACAGCACGATCCCAAGACGATCTATAACGATCCGGTGAGCGGCAGGCAGTACATCAACCGTCTGCCGGACGGAGAGTTCTGGTTCGGGACGAATGCCATAGGGCAGGACCTGTGGGCAAGGACCTGGGCAGGGACCAGGACTTCTCTGGGGATCGGCTTTGCCGTCGCCTGCTTTGAGGCCCTGTTCGGAGCCCTGATCGGAACCCTCTGGGGATATGTAAGGAAGCTGGACGGACTGTTTACGGAGATCTACAATATCTTTGACAACGTTCCCCAGACGCTGGTGCTGATCCTGGTATCCTATGTGATGAGACCCGGTGTTGGGACCATTATATTCGCGCTCTGCCTGACCGGATGGCTGGGGATGGCACGCTTCATCCGCAACCAGATCGTGATCATCCGCGACCGCGATTACAACCTGGCGTCCAGGACCCTGGGGATCGGCACGTTCAGGATCATCACCCGGAACCTGCTTCCGTATCTGGTGTCGGTCATTGCCCTGCGGGTCTCCCTGGCGGTTCCGTCCGCCATCGGCAACGAGGTGTTCGTCACATACATCGGCATCGGGCTCCCCACGGATATCCCGTCCCTGGGAAACCTTGTGCAGGCGGGCCGCGCCCTCATGAGCCAGGCATCCCTGCGCTACCAGCTGCTGTTCCCCACGGCGGTCCTGGCGCTCATTACGATTTCCATGTACATTGTCGGCAACTCCTTTGCGGATGCCGCCGATCCGAAGAATCATGTATAAAGGAGGGCATACGGGATGAGAAAATATACAGAGCCCCTGCTTTCCGTCCGCGACCTGAATTTTAAATTCACTCTTCGGGGCCAGGTGCTCCACGCTCTTCGCGACATCTCCCTGGATGTATATCCGGGCGAGAGCCTGGCCATTGTCGGGGAATCCGGCTCCGGAAAGAGCGTGTTCGTCAAGTGCCTGATGGGCTTAAATGACCGGAACGGATATGTGGAGAGCGGAAGCATCGAATATGACGGAAAGGACCTGACCCTGCTGAAAACGGACGCGGACTGGAAGAACATCCGGGGAAGCAGGATCGCCATGGTACTTCAGGATCCGATGACCAGCCTGAACCCTCTCAAGACCGTGGGATGGCAGATCGAGGAGGCGGTGAAGCTCCACCAGGGGCTGAAAGGGGCCGACGCGAGGAAGGCCGTATACGGTATATTGGAGGAGGTAGGGATCTCCGATCCCCAGCGCCGCGCGAAGCAGTACCCCCATGAATTTTCCGGCGGGATGCGCCAGAGAGTGGTCATTGCCATTGCTATGGCCTGCCGCCCTGAGATCCTGATCTGCGATGAGCCCACGACGGCTCTGGACGTGACGATCCAGGCTCAGATCCTGAATCTGATCCGGCAGATGCAGAAGAAATATAATGTGACGACGATCTACAGCACCCACGACCTAGGCGTCGTCGCCAATGTGGCGGACCGCATCGCGGTCATGTACGCGGGCGAGATCGTGGAGGTCGGGACCAGCGACGAGGTCTTTTACGACCCGCGCCATCCGTATACCTGGGCCCTTCTGTCAAGCCTTCCCCAGCTGGGAGTCAAAGGAGAGCCTCTTTACTCCATCGAGGGGACGCCCCCGAACCTGTTCCGGGAGGTGCGTGGCGACGCATTTGCACCCAGGAACCCGAAAGCGCTGAAGATCGACTATGTAAAACGGCCTCCGATGTTTGCGGTCACAACCACTCACAGTGCGCGGACCTGGCTTCTGGACCCGCGGGCGCCGAAGACGGATCCGCCGGAACACATCCTGGCGCTCCGGGAGCGCGGAAAGGATCTGGTGGCGAAGGCCGCCGCGGAGAGTGCGATGGCAACTGGCGCCGCGCAGCATCTGACGGACGAGGATATGGCCGGGGAAACCGGCCGTCCGATACTCGGCGATAAGCCGGAAAAGAGCGGGGAGGTGATCTCCAATGGCTGAGAAAGCGGCTGATACGCGAAAAAAGATGCTGGAGGTGGATCACATCAGCGTCCATTTCGGCAAAAAGCGTCGTCCGTTTGTGGCGGTCGATGATGTTTCGTTTGATATTTATCAGGGCGAAACGTTCGGCCTGGTAGGCGAATCCGGTTCCGGAAAGACCACCATAGGCCGTGCCATCATACGTGCCAATCCCCTGGCCTCCGGTGAGATCCGTCTCGACGGAAAACGCATCTCCGGCCGTCTGTCTACGGCGGATGACCGCCAGGTGACCCGGGATGTCCAGATGATCTTCCAGGATCCCATGGATTCCTTAAATGAGCGCGCAAAGGTCGGCTATATCGTGGCCGAGGGCCTTTATGCCCCGGGACGCCATGTGAGCGAGGAGGAGCGGCGCGAGCTGGTGGACAAGGCTCTTCTGGACGTGGGCCTTCTGACGGAATTTTCAAGCCGGTTTCCGCATGAATTTTCGGGCGGGCAGCGCCAGAGGATCGGGATTGCCAGGGCGCTGATCCTGAATCCCAAGTTCATCGTGGCCGATGAACCCATATCGGCCCTGGACGTTTCCATCCGCGCGCAGGTGCTGAACCTTTTGTCGTCTCTGCAGAAGGAGTACGGCCTCACCTATCTGTTCATCGCCCATGACCTTTCGGTGGTCCGCTTTATCTGTGACCGGATCGCCGTGATCCATAAGGGAAAGATCGTGGAGCTGGCCGAGAGCGAGACGCTTTTTGCACATCCGCTCCATCCCTACACCAAAGCGCTGCTTTCCGCTATTCCGCAGCCGGATCCTATCGTGGAGCGCAATAAGAAGCTCCTGGTCTATGATCCGTCCTGCCACGATTACAGCGAGGATAAGCCGTCCTGGTGCCGGGCGGAGGAAGGACATTTTGTACTTGCCAACTGGAAAGAACTGGAAGGATACCGGAAGGAGCTCGGAAACTGAGCGAACGCAGGAAAAACGGAGGGCGCTCCGGACCGCGGACTGTGAAAGCCGCGGCCCGGAACGCCCTCTTTGGTTTTCCCGGACCGTTTTATCCTGCCGGCTCCCGCCTGGCAAGATGCGTCAGAAGGAGAAGCCCGCCGTAGACGGCGGAGAGGAAGGCGGCCTGAAGGGCCGTGAGCATAAACGGAGAAATGCGGAGCGGAAGAGAAAGAGCCGAAAACGCCCCGCGCAGGAAGAACAGTACGCCGACGGAGAGCGCCAGATAAAGGGCGGGGCGGAGGACCATTTCCCACACGTTCCAGGAGAAAACCGCGGCATGAGACAGGGAGCGGAGATGGAGATATGCCAGGAAGATCTCGGACACCAGCATTCCCCACAGATACGCGGTGATCCCGAAGCGGGGGATCCCCACAAAAACGAACAGGATCCGGAGAATCAGGGCCGCGGCGCTCTGCAGGAAGGTGGTTCTGGTCTTTCCGAGCCCGTTCAGGATGCTGCCCGTGGTGGTGGAGAGATAGAGGAAGGGACACAGCCAGGCCAGGATCTGCATAAAGGTTCCGGCCGACGCATTATGAAAGACGCTGGTTCCCAGAACGTCTCCGAACAGAGTGAACACGCCGACGCAGAGGATCCCCATATACAGGCTGTAGCGCAGGGACATGGAGACGGTCTGGGCGATCCGCTCCTTCTGCCCTCCGGACTGGGCCTCCGCCACCGTGGGGAGAAGGAGAACCGCCATGGAGTTGGTGATGGCGGAGGGAAAAAGAATAAACGGCATGGACATTCCGGTCAGGACGCCGTAGATACTGAACGCCTGGGAGGCCGTCAGGCCGTATGCCTCGAGCCGGTTGGGGATCCAGATGGATTCCGCGGTGGAGAGGACATTGATGACCAGGCGCGTCCCCATGAGGGGAATGGCCATAGACATGAGCGGGGACGCAAGAGAGGCGAAGGCCGCCAGGCTGAAACGGCTTTTCTTCGGACGCGCTGACGCCTCGGGGTCTCCCCCGGACAGGAATGTAAAGCAGAAGGCGGTATACAGGCAGGAGGCGATCTCTCCGATCAGGTGTCCGACGACGGCAAGCCCGACAGTGACGGCTTCTCCCCGCTGCGTGAGAATGTCGGCGATCAGAAAAACGGCCCCCATGCGGATCAGCTGCTCCGCTATCTGCGCCAGAGCGGGGACCCGCGTTTTCTGGATCCCGTAGTAATAGCCGTTGATGCAGGCGTGAACGGCGGAAAACGGGACGGAGACGGCAATGACGGGAAGAAGGGGGGCACACTGCTCCTCCATGAGGACCAGGGAGGCCAGAGGGCCGGAAAAACGGCAGATCAGGAAGGCCAGGGCGCACCCGACCGTTAAAGAGATGCACAGCCCCGTCCGGAAGATCATTTTTCCCCGGGCGGTATCGGAGGCCACGCATCGGGATATGGCCGTCTGGATGGAACCGGCACAGACGGCGAAGCAGATGCCGTAGATGGGATGTACCATATTATAAAGTCCGAGACCCTCCGCCCCGATGGTGCGGGAGAGAAAGATCCGGTAGAAGAACCCCAGGACCCTTGTTATAAAACCGGTGGCGGTCAGGAGAAGCGTTCCGGTGATCAGGGTGTGTTTTTTGAAAAAATCGGTCATAGACGGGTGAACGCCCCCGCAAGCAGATTCATTTTATGCTATGAGGCGGGCCGCCGCGGTAGAACAATATCGGTTTTAAAAAAAATAAAGAATTCCTATTGCAATACTAGGAATATTATATATAATAGAAAGGTAGGTGAAATGTTCTGCATTCATACTACGGAAAGGCGGATTACACAGATGAAGCAGTTGATTTATTTGGATAATGCGGCGACGACAAAAACCAGACCGGAAGTGGTCCAGGCCATGCTGCCGTATTTCACCGAGCATTACGGAAACCCATCCTCGGTGTACGAGTTTTCTACTCCCTGCAAGCAGGCGATCGCCCAAGCGAGGGAGACCATAGCAGAATCCCTTGGCGCCAAGGCCAACGAGATATATTTCACATCCGGCGGAACCGAATCCGACAACTGGGCCATCAAGGCGGCTGCGGAGGCTTATCAGGAGAAGGGGAAGCATATTATTACAAGCAGGATCGAGCATCACGCGGTTCTGCATACCTGTGAATACCTGGAGAAGAGGGGCTTTGAGGTTACGTATCTGGACGTGGATGAATTCGGTACGGTAAAGCTGGACGAACTGAAGAAGGCGATACGGCCGGACACGATCCTGATTTCCATCATGTTTGCCAACAATGAGATCGGGACCATCCAGCCCATCCGGGAGATCGGCCAGATTGCCAGAGAGCACGGCATCCTGTTCCACACAGACGCGGTTCAGGCATATGCCCATGTGCCGATCGACGTGAATGAGTACAACATCGATATGCTCAGTGCCAGCGGGCACAAGCTGAACGGACCGAAGGGCATCGGCTTTCTCTACATCCGCACCGGGGTCAAGAACCGCTCCTTCATGCACGGAGGCGCGCAGGAGCGCAAGCGCAGGGGCGGCACGGAGAACGTACCCGCCATCGCGGGGCTTGGCAAGGCGGTGGAGATGGCAATGGCCGATCTCCGGGAGAGAGCGGACAAGGAGAGGGAGCTGCGCGATTACCTGATCGGGCGCGTCATGAAGGAGATTCCCTATGTCCGGCTGAACGGCCATCCGGTTAACCGTCTCAGCAATAATGCCAACTTTGCTTTTCAGTTTGTTGAGGGAGAATCCATGCTGATCATGCTGGATATGGAAGGGATCTGCGGGTCGAGCGGCTCTGCCTGCACCTCCGGTTCCCTGGACCCGTCCCATGTGCTCCTGGCGATCGGGCTTCCCCATGAGATTGCCCACGGCTCCCTTCGGCTGACGCTCAGCGAAGAAAATACAAAGGAGCAGATGGACTTCGTGGTGGACACGATCAAAGCCATTGTGGCGAGACTTCGCAGTATGTCGCCGCTGTATGAGGACTTTGTGAAGAAAAACGGAAGATAAATAAAAGCGCGGATGACCGCGGATATGCCGGGTGCATATCCGGACGGGTGCCGACCACAACGGAAAGGAAAGGAAGAAGCTACCATGTATTCAGAGAAAGTAATGGATCATTTCCAGAACCCGAGAAATGTGGGTGAAATTGAGAATCCCAGCGGAATGGGAACGGTTGGGAACGCCAAATGCGGCGATATCATGAGGATGTATCTGGATATTGACGAGAACCAGGTGATACAGGACGTAAAGTTCAAGACCTTCGGCTGCGGGGCCGCGGTGGCCACCAGCAGTATGGCGACGACCATGGTGAAGGGAAAGACCGTTCAGGAGGCGCTTGAGGTCACCAATAAAGCGGTCATGGAGGCTCTGGACGGACTTCCTCCGGTGAAGGTGCACTGCTCGCTCCTTGCGGAGGAGGCGATACACGCGGCTCTCTGGGATTATGCCCAGAAGAACGGGATCGAGATCGAGGGACTGAAGAAACCGAAGTCCGACATCAGCGAGGGCGAGGAAGAAGAAGAATACTGATGCGGCGCGCAGACAGGGACGCGGTGACCGGAACGCCGGAAGATGCGGGGACTTGATATGAGAAGAAAAGAACGAGTAGTCGTCGGGATGTCCGGCGGCGTGGATTCTTCGGTGGCCGCCTGGCTGCTCCTGAAGCAGGGATATGACGTGGTGGGTGTCACCATGCAGATCTGGCAGGACGAGGAGAGCGGCCGGGCGGAAGACGGCTGCTGCGGACTGAGCGCCGTCGAGGACGCCAGGAGAGTGGCCTGGAAGCTGAACATTCCCCACTATGTAATGAATTTTCGGGAGGAGTTCAGAACGAAGGTCATCGACTATTTCGTCGACGAGTACGTCCGGGGACGCACCCCGAACCCGTGTATCGCCTGCAACCGCTTTGTCAAATGGGAATCGCTTCTCAGCCGGAGCCGGGAGATCGGCGCCGATTACATCGCCACGGGCCACTATGCCCGGATCGAGCGTCTCGCGAACGGAAGATACGCCGTCCGGAATTCCGTGACCGACCGGAAGGATCAGACGTATGCGCTGTATAATCTGACGCAGGAACAGCTTGCCCATACGCTCATGCCGGTGGGGGAATACCGGAAGGAACAGATCCGGCAGATCGCGGAGGAGATCGGAATAGCGGTCGCCCACAAGCCGGACAGCCAGGAGATCTGTTTTATCCCGGATCATGATTATGCGGGATTCATAGAGAGGAACAGGAAGCAGGTTCCCCCTCCGGGCAATTTCGTCGATGCCGGCGGAAGGATCCTGGGGCGGCATAAGGGGATCACGCACTACACGGTGGGTCAGCGGAAGGGGCTGAATCTGCCCATGGGGCGTCCGGTCTTTGTGACGGAGATACGCCCGGAGTCCGATGAAGTGGTCATCGGGGACGCCGATGATGTTTTTTCGGACCATTTAACCTGTAACCATATTAACTGGATGGCAATAGACGGGTTACATGGAGAGGAGAGAAACGTGACGGCAAAGATCCGATACTCGCATAAAGGCGCCCCCTGTACCATCAGGGAAGCAGGCGAGGACCGGGTGGATGTCCGTTTTGCGGATCCGCAGAGAGCGGTTACGCCGGGACAGGCCGTGGTCTTTTACGAGGACGGATACTGTCTGGGCGGGGGCGTCATCGACGCGTCCGGCACGCTCGCGGTATGAGGAAATGCGTTTTCGCTTACCATGCAGAAGACGCGCCGCAGGCACACATTCCTGCGTACTGACGTAATGAGAACAGGCGCGCAGCCGGCGAAAGGGGAAAAATATGAAAAACAGGAATCTTTTAAAAGCAGCGGTCATGCTTCTGACACTGGTCATGGTGACGGGATGCCGGGGAAGGCACGAGCCCATTGAGATCAATGCGGCTCAGAACGGTGAGACCACAGGCGTCCAGGAACAGCCCGGCCTGATCGATATCAGCGGCGGGCCCGGTGCGGCGGAGACCTCCGCGCCGGAGGAACCGTCGGCCGAGACGGCTTTGGAGAATACGGAACCCGCCGAGACGGCGCCGGTTTTTGACGACGCGGACGATACGGTCTATGTGACGGGAGATAAGGTGAATGTGCGCCGATCCGCCTCTACCGAGAGCGAGGTGGTGACCGTACTCACACGGGGAGAATCCGTAAAGAGAACAGGGATCGGAGAGCAGTGGAGCCGCATCGTTTATGACGGGACCGAGTGCTATATTTCTTCGCAGTTCGTTTCCACGGAAGAGCCGGAGACGGAACCGGAGCCTGTCGCGGGAGAGGTGCGCCTTAACTCCGCCTGGCAGTATGCCGAGTTTTCCAAGATCAATTCCGGGGCGGCCGTCCTTTACCGGACGGGCGCGCAAAACCGCAGGGGGATCACGGTGTGCGTCAACGCGGGACACGGAACCAGAGGGGGAAGCTCGGTGACCACGCAGTGCCACCCGGACGGAACCGAAAAGGTGACGGGGGGAAGCACCGCGGCGGGAGCGACCCGGGCCACGGCCGTTTCCAGCGGGACCACATTCACCGACGGGACCCCGGAGGCCAGCGTGACGCTGGCACTGGCTCTGCGGCTCAAGGAAAAGCTCCTGGCAGCCGGATATGATGTGCTGATGATCCGGGAAAGCGACGATGTGCAGCTTGACAATATCGCGAGGACGGTTATCGCCAACAACGTGGCCGACTGCCATATCGCGCTCCACTGGGATTCCACTACTACGGATAAGGGCGCCTTTTTCATGAGCGTCCCCAGCAATTCCACGTATCGGAACATGGAGCCGGTGAAGAGCCACTGGCAGCTGCACAATGCACTGGGCGAGAGCCTGATCGCCGGCCTGAAGGGCGCGGGGGTCAAGATCTTTTCCAACGGAGCCATGGAGATGGATCTGACGCAGACCTCGTACTCCACGATCCCCTCCGTTGACATTGAGCTGGGAGACAGGGTATCCGATTATTCCGGGTCCCATCTGGACGTCCTGGCAGACGGCCTGCTTGCGGGCGTAAACAATTACTTCGGAAATTAGAGTATGATATCGTATTTTTCCACGCTGATATGGGCGGCTTTGCCGTGGCACTGGAAAGAAATCCCGTCCGCGGAGAGAGCGGTATAGAAGGTGAGAGTCAGGACCTGCTCTCCGTCGTTCACGAAGATCTCGGCGCTGTAGCGGTCTAGGATGATGCGCAGCTTCAGGCATCCTCCCCGGTCCCTCACCAGGCATTCGCGGACATGGACGAAGTCCCGGTTGGAGCCCGAATGGTCCCGGCTGACCCGGAGCGTGGAGGTCTGAGGAGTATAGGTGACCGAGGTGTAGTGCTGGCTTCCCGCGGCGACCTTCATCCGGAACTGCGTATAGCACTCGCCGGGAAGGGGCTTTACGGTTACAGTCATGTCGATGGTGCGTCCGTATACTCCCCGAAGCGTGGTCTCCTCCCGGACAGGGATATCGGAATAGGAGATCCGCCGGCTGTGGAATCCGTCCAGCTCCCGCACGGGTGCCTGCACGATCCGCCCGTCCCGAACGGACAGCTCTCTTGGCAGAGTCATCTGTCCGAACCATTTGACGGAAGCAGGCTGACTGACACAGGTATCCCAGTTCTGCATCCACCCTACGATGATCCTCCGGCCGTCGGGCGTGAGGGTACTCTGAGGAGCGTAAAAATCAAGACCGTAATCTACCGCCTGCACGGTTTCCCGGCGAAACGTGCGGGTGGTTTCATTATAATCGCCTATCAGGAACATGGTCCCGTTCCCATTGTGAAATTCCAGTCCCAGGGCGCTCATGTCCTGCGGACTGCACATGATGACGCGCTTCCTGCCCAGTTCAAAAAAATCGGGGCATTCCCACATTTTCCCAAATTCATTGTAGCATCTGTCGAGAACGGTGGAGAAATGCCAGCTGAATCCGTCGCTGCTCTCAAAAAGCAGGATGGCTCCGCTGTCGTCGTCCGTGCGGCACCCTACGACGCATCCGTAGGTCCCGTCGGGATTTTTAAACATCTTGGGGTCGCGGAAATCGGTCCGGCTGAACCCCCGGGGAAGGTCGTCCTCGGAGAGCACCGGATTGAAGCGGTACTTTTCATAATCCAGCCCGTCCCCTACCGCGAGGCATTGGGTCTGCAGATCGCTCCGGGTCCCGTCTTCGTTGAGAAGGCTGCGGACTCCCGTATACATTATGAGCTGGGAGCCGTCGGGAAGTTCCAGGGCGGATCCGGAAAAACAGCCGGCATCGTCATAGGGCTGGTCCGGGGCCAGCGCCGCGGGAAGATATTCCCACCGGATAAGATCGTCGCTTACCGCGTGGCCCCAGTGCATGGGCCCCCATTTGGTGGAATAAGGGTGGTATTGATAGAAGAGATGGTATTTTCCCCTGTAAAAGGAAAAACCGTTGGGATCATTCATCCAGCCTACGCGCGTGGAAAGGTGGAAAGCCGGCCGCTCCTGCGGCTGAATATAGACCCCGAACCGTTCTTCGTATTCGCGGGCTTTTTGAAGAGTCTCACTGGTCATGAAGCTGCCTCCCTCAAGCATTGGAATGATGTGATGCCGGGGCTGAAGATCCTTCGGCCCCGACATCATAATAACGATTTCCGTCAGATTTGTCAAAATCTATTTGGATGCGGCCGTATATCAGTCGTAGGCATCCTGGTAGACGGCGAGCAGACGGTCCATTCCGCAGTTGTCCTTCAGCATGGACAGATAGCTGTTCCACTCCTCATCGGTGGGTCCGCCGTTCTTGATCCAGGTTCCCTCATATTCGGCTACCTGGCTGGAGAAATCGGCCTTGTAGCGGTCGATGGTATCCAGCTCGTCGGAGGTGAATGTCACGTCGTTGGGATAGGTGAGCTTGTTCTCCGCATAGGGGATCCAGTCGTTGACCAGGTACTCCAGACGCTCGGTGGCGCGGTCTTCCATATAGAAAACGCTGTTGTAGTATTCCGGAAGAACCAGACGCGGTCCGTAGACCTCATAGAGACCCTTCAGCTCTCCGGAACTCTTTCCGAACTTCTCGCGGGCTTCCTCGTCCGTGATGGATTTCCAGACGCCGTTTTCATCCTTTTCGGTAAAATATATGCCGATGGGGCCGTACTGCAGCTGCATGACCGTTTCTCCGTCATACCACTGGTCAAAATATTTCAGCAGGGCTTCGGGATTTCCGCAGGCGCTGGTGATGTTGAGGTTGCCGGAGGTGATGGGCGGGGCCGCACGCAGATTCAGACCGCAGGTATCGGCATATTTTGTTCCCTCAGGCCCTTTGAGCGGCGGAAGGAACACATAATCGTCGGCGTAATCCCCGAGGATCTCTTCCTTTTCCCACCAGGTGGTGACACCGACACGCCCCGCCGAACACTTGGCGATCAGCTGGTTGGTATCCTGGGAGAACATTTCCAGATCCATAAGCCCTTCCTCATACCAGTCATGGAAATAGGAGACGGCGTCCCGGTATTTGTCGGAAGCACTCACAAACTCGACGCTTCCGTCGGGATCCACCAGCAGGTCAAAGCAGACGTCGCTGGTGAAGTTGGTGAAGCCGAAGCCGGAGTAGAATATTTCCTGGCCCCAGCACCACTGGTCGTAACCGGTGGACATGGGAATGGTGGATCCGGCGGCATTGCCGTTGCGGGTGGCCATATCGTTTTCTTTGAAGGCGACCAGAGCGTCATGAAGCTCGGTCAGGTTGGTCGGCACATCGAGCCCCAGCTCATCCAGCCAGGTCTTGTTGATCATGGAGAATTCCGGTACCGCGTAGATCGAGAAGTTTTCCTCGGATCCTACCGCCGCGGTTCCCATCATCTCTCCCGAGGGAAGGCCGTAGATCTTGCCGTCGGACATTGTGATGGCCGAACGGATCTCGGGATACTCATCCAGGATCTTGCAGAGGTTAGGCATGATCTCGGGGGTCAGGTAGTCTGTCAGATCGATGAAGGTGCCGTCCTCACCGTAGCTGGTAATATCGAACTGGCTGAAGCCCACGGCGATGAAAGCGTCCGGAAGCTGCTGGCCGCCGATGAGAACGCCTACGCGCTCGCTCAGTGAGTCGGACATGGTATCCCATTCGATGGTGACGCCCGCATTTTCCGCGAGCTGCGTCAGGACCGGATTGGAATCGTAACCGCCGCTTAAAACGGACATTCCTCCTACCAGAAGGAAGTCGGTCTGGTTTTCATCACCGCGTGTGGCGGCTCCGCCTCCGCCGCATCCGGTAACGGAGGATGCCGCGAGGAGAAGGGCAGCCGCGATGCCTGCTGTTTTTTTGATCGTTGCCGTCGTAGTCTTTTTCATTTTTATTCTCTCCTTATTTTGATGAATAACATTCGGGAAACGGACTGCGGATCAGCCTTTTACGGCTCCGCTCATAAAGCCCTGCTCAAAGTATTTCTGGACAAACGGATAGATGATGAGCATCGGGGCCGCCGCTACGATGATCGAGGAGAACTTGATCATTTCCGTGATGCGGTTCAGCTCCGCGTATCCTACGTCGGTCACTGCCTCCTTGGAAGCCGAGCTCGCGATGAGCAGGCTTCTGAGTACCAGGGGAAGCGGCGCCTGCTCGGGCTTCAGATAGATCAGGGCGGTGAACCAGTCGTTCCAGAAGGCAACCATGGAGAACACCACCATAACTGCCATGATGGGACGGCTTAAGGGGATGATGACCCGCAGGAAGACCGTCATGTTGTCCGCACCGTCGATCTTGGCGGCCTCCATCAGCTCGTTGGGGATGTTGTTCTCAAAGAAGTTCCGCACAAGGATTACATTTCCCATCGCAACGCCGCCGGGAAGGAACAGGGCCCACATATTGTTCAGAAGGCCGGTATCGCGGACGACCAGATAGGTGGGGATCAGACCGCCGCCGAAGTACATGGTAATGATGAAAAAGATACTGATCCATTTGCGTCCGGGCAGATCCTTTCGGCTGAGCGGGAATGCGACGCAGTATACCATGACCACGGAAAAAACGGTCCCGATCACCGTGTAGATAATGGAGTTCTTGAGCCCGTTGAAGATCTGAGGGTCGGAGAACACCGAAGCATATCCCTCCAGCGTAAACTGGCTGGGGAAGAGGAAGGTCTTGCCCGCGTATACGTCATAGGGGTTGGAGACCGAGGCTACCAGCACATAATAAAGCGGATAGGCGACGATCAGAAGGATCAGGGAACACAGGACCACCAGGATAATGTCGCTGACTCTGTCGGAGAGTCCGAGGGTTTTTGCTTTTGCTTTCATGCCGTCACCTCCTATACAAAGCTCACGTCAGCCGCTTTTTTGGCGATCTTGTTGACGACCAGCAGCAGGATGATGTTGATGACCGTGTTGAACAGGCCGATTGCCGTAGAGTAGCTGTATGCGTGATTTACGATACCCTGTTCGTAAACGTAGACCGCGATCACGTCGCTTGTCGCCTTGTTCAGCTGAGTCTGAAGCAGGAAGACCTTTTCAAAGCCTACGCTCATGATGCCGCCCGCGCTCATGATGAGCTGGAGAACGATCATGGGGACCAGCATGGGGATGTCGATGCTCTTGATGCGCTGGAACAGGGAGGCACCGTCGATCTTGGCTGCTTCGTACAGCCCGGGATCCACCGCGGAGAGCGTGGCCAGATAGATGATGGTTCCCCATCCTGCGTCCTGCCAGATCCCTGAGGCGATATAGATGGTACGGAAATATCCCGGGTCGGTCATAAAGTCGATATGCTGTCCGCCCAGAAGCAGATTGATCAGTCCGCCGTAGGGGGAGAGAAAGATGCGAAGCATACCGCAGACCACCATGATTGAGATAAAGTGGGGCGCATAGAGAACGGTCTGCACCACGCGCTTAAAACGCTTGAAGCGGAGCTGGTTGATGGCAAGCGCCAGGATGATCGGCATCGGAAAGCTCCAGAGCAGGCCGTACAGGCTCAGCTTCACCGTATTAACAATCATCCGCTTGAACGTGGGGGCGGTGAAAAAACGCTCAAACCATTCCAGCCCTACCCATTCGCTGCCGAAAAATCCTCTGCTGGGCACATAATCGCGGAAGGCGATCTGTATGCCGTACATGGGTATGTACTTGTAAATGATCGTGATCACGACAGGGACCAGAAGCAAAAGGTAAAGCTGCCATGACTGAATGATTCGTTTTCCCAGGGTCTTGCCGTGGGGAGCGGGCGAGCCGGGACCGGCGCCGCGCTGTTTGGTAATTGCTGATGGATTAGTCACGCTGAAAACTCCCTCCTTCATAATGATTAAAGTAACCTCCGGGGAAATGGGAAAATCCCCTTCGGTTCCGGGTTGTGCCTCCTTCCTCCGGCCGGGTCACCGGCCTGTACCGGAGAAAAGGCTGCTTTGCGTGAAACGTTATTTCCTGAACACATAAACAATAGCACATAATGCCCGGTCAAGTCAATCATTATTTGGAAAACTTTTTGTGCAAATCTGATATTTTGACAGATTGCACAAAAAAGTCAACAGTAATTGTGCAATATAACGACCCTCTCAGAGCGAAAACGTTTCATAAAAAATGACAAAACCTCTTTACAAATGCGGTGAAATATGCTACACTCATTTCATGAAATCGTGCGCGTATTTCATTTCACAGGGGAGCGTGGCCTGTGAGAAGAGAATGAACGAGGTGAAGTGAATGTCTGAGATCAATTCTGCCCCTACTATGAAGGACGTGGCCCGCGAGGCCGGAGTGGCGCTGGGGACCGTATCAAAGGTCATCAACGGCATTCCCGTAGGGGAGAGCTACAGGGTAAGGGTGGAGGAGGCGGTCGCCAAGCTGAATTATCGGGTGAACAGCTACGCCAAGGGCTTAAAGACCAACAAGACCTTTACGGTGGCCGTTATGGTTCCCAATCTTATCAGTCCGTTTTTCGCAAAGCTGGTGAACTGCATCAACAAAGCCCTTACGGCCAGGCGGCACCGGATGCTTCTTTATGCTACGGACTATGACCCCACCCAGGAGCAGGAGTATGTGATCCTTGCCGAGCAGCAGAAGGTGGACGGGATCATCTGCCTGTCCTATAACCCGGACCTCAAGGTTTCCGAGAATCTGCCGCTGGTGTCCATCGACCGGTATTTCGGGGCCCATATTCCCTGCGTGGCCTCTGACAATTATGGCGGAGGACGTATGGCGGCCGAGAAGCTGGTGGAGAACGGATGCCGGAGCCTGGCGTTTATGAGGATCGGTTCCCGCCTGACCAATGAACCCAATAAGAGAAAGGAAGGCTTTATCAGCGCCTGCGAGGCTATGGATGTTCCGTATACGCTGAAGATCGTGGATGACGGCACTCCGTATTCCGCGTTTGAAGATTTTCTGAACGAGCACTTCCATGAAGGAAAGCTGGACTTCGACGGGATCTTCTGCGTTACCGATACCCTGGCCTATCAGATCCTGGGATCTCTGCGGAAAATGGGCGTCCGGGTTCCGGAGGACGTGCAGCTGATCGGCTTTGACGGCGTGAGGAGCTTCGGAGATCTGGATCTGTTCTGTTCCACGATCGTCCAGCCGCTGGACGAGATCGCCGAGACCTGTGTGAATCTGGTCCTGGAAAAGGGACAGACCAGCGCGCCGTCCCTGATATGCCTTCCGGTGCATTATGCCTGCGGCGGCACAACGAAGGAGTAACGATATGGCAAGCGAGTATATGAAATGGCAGTGCCGGGATGTGAAACCGGCCCCGCCGCCTCCGCCGCTCACACCCAAGGAAAAAGCGGCCAACTGGTTCTATTACAATAAGCTCTGGATCGCGGCAGGCGTTACGGCCGTATTGATCGTGGGCGGGATCTTGTGGAACGCGCTGGGGATAGGAAAAATAAAACCGGATTATCTGGTAGCTTATGTGGCGGAATATCCGCTGCCTGACAGCACGGTCGAGGCGCTGGAAAAAGGACTTGCCGCTTTCGGGGAGGACGTGAACGGGGACGGCAGTGTGACGGTGGAGATCCGCTCTTATATCACAGGCTCTCCGGATGATCTGCAGAGCGCGGAATACGGAGCCGCGGCCAGCGTGACCCTGGCGGCGGACATTACTTCCGGCGAAAGCTATTTTTTCCTGACCGACGATCCCCGCAGACTGCAGCTGGCTTACCAGGTCCTGGCGGGACCGGACGGACATCTGCCGGAGGACGGAGATTATGACGTCTCCGACAAGGCATATCTCTGGTCTTCCTGCCCGGTTCTTTCGGAAATGGAGCTGGGAGAGTATACCAGCGAGATCTTCGGGCAAAGGCGGACGGGAGAGAACAGCAGCCTGGTAGAGGGGCTTTACCTGGGGAGACGGGGATTTGTCGATGAGAAGGATGATGCGAACAGGCAGGCGTGCGAACGCCTGTGGAAAAAACTGACGGAAGGGGCTGTGCTGCCATGAAAATGAAACGTTACATACTCAGAATGCTTCCGCTTTTCCTCCTTTTGACCGCGATCCTGGGCGGATGCAGCGCCCCGGACGGGAAAGGCTCCGTGGAATGGAATGAAGAGTGGACCGCGGTAGGAGATGTGCTGGCTGTGGAACCCATAGAGGGCTTTGCTGTCAGCGAAAATAAAGATGTGCTCGGCGCATCGGGCCTGTATTATGTGACATGGACGCGGGGCGAAGGGGAGAGCATCGAAAATGCGGACGGCGAGGACGCCGTTCTGTATGACGCGCAGATCTGGCTTCTCATCAGCCGGAGCGGGGACGAGGACAGAGCGAAAGCACAGATTGAGGACTGGCAGCTGCGCGAGGAGGAAAATTACCGCTGCGGCGATTCCGCTTCCGTTGTCTGTGCCGGAAAGACGTACAGGATCCTTCCGCTTCTGGAGAGCGGAGAGGATAACCCGTATACCCGTGGAGCGGCGGCTTTCGGCACATACGGGGATACGGCGGTCTGCGCGGAGCTTCTTTTCCGTGAAGAAGGCGACGAAGAGCCGTCCGCGCTTCTGGAAAAATTTCTTTCGGGGCTCCATTACGCGGGAGAGGAGGAGTGAGATATGGGACTTTTTTTCCCGGACGACGACAGCCGGCTCCCGCCGGGGAGACGGTATGGCTTTGCCCGCTACCGTGAACTTCTGGAACGGGATTTCAAGCAGATGATCCTGATGGATTTCATCACGCTGGGACTGTGTATCCCCTATGCGCTGGGAGTCGGATATGCGCTGCTTTGCGGGAGCCTTCTGGTCCTGATCCCCGCCGCCGCCCTGGGAGGCATGATCGCCTCCTGGGGGATCGCCGCCATGTATGACTTCCTGCTGCGGAGGATGCGCGATTCCGAGATCTGGTTCTGGTTCGCTTTTGTCAGATCCATGAAGCAGAACTGGCGAAGCAGCCTGCTTCCCGGGGCGACAGGCGGAGTCTTCCTAGGATTCCTTCTCTTCTCGGGAATGGTAATGTGGCGCACCGGCACGGTGAGCGCCGGAAACGTGGCCCTTCTGGCCGCCTCCTGCCTCCTGGTCCTGATGGTTTATTCGGTGTGGTGGCCGCAGACCGTCCTGTTTGAGCAGAGACCGTCCCTGCAGCTTAAAAACTGCATTTTGTTTATCCTCAAATATCCCCTGCGGGTCCTGGGGGCTTCTCTTCTGCAGATGGTCTGGTGGACGGTCACCGTCCTTCTGCTTCCCTGGTCGGCTTTTCTAGTCCCGTTCCTGGGAGTATGGTATATTATGTTCGTATCGCTTTTTCTGCTGTATGACAGGCTGAATGAGGCTTTTCGCGTGGAAGAACAGATCAAGGAGAAAGGATTGGAGTGAATGATATGACGGACATTACGGCTATTGGTGAGATACTGGTTGACCTGACGCAGAGCGGAATAAACGGGCAGGGGATCCCCTGCTATGACGCCAATCCGGGAGGAGCGCCGGCGAATCTGGCGGTGGCGGCCTCCAGGCTGGGGGCGAAGACCGCGTTTATCGGAAAGGTCGGAAATGACAGCTTTGGGGATATGCTCCGGGAATGTCTTCGGAAGAACGGAGTGGACATATCGGGACTCGTGACGGATCCGCTCCTCCGCACCACGCTGGCCGTTGTATCGGTGGATGCGGGAGGCGAAAGGCAGTTCGCCTTTTACCGGAACCCGGGGGCCGATGTGAACCTGGGTATCGACGATGTTCCGGAGAATCTGCTGAGAGATACCAGGATCCTTCATTTCGGAAGTGTGAGCCTTACCGCGGAGCCGGAGAGAGAAGCGACCCTGTACGCGGTAAAGAGGGCAAAGGATCTGGGCGCAATTATAAGCTATGATCCGAACTACCGCCCGGCTCTGTGGCCGGATGAGAAGACCGCTGTGGCCCGCATGAGGGAGCCGCTTGAGCTGGCGGATGTGATCAAGGTATCCGACGAGGAGCTGGCGCTTCTCGGAGGAAGCGGGGATCTGGAGGAGGGGACGGCGGAGCTGGCCCGCTACGGGATCCGCCTTGTCCTGGTCACTCTCGGGGCAAAAGGGGCCTTTTACCGCATGGGCAGGAATACCGGGCGGATCCCCGGTGTTCCCTGCAAGGTAGGAGATACAAACGGGGCGGGGGACACGTTCTTTGGAGCGGCTCTTTCCCAGCTGTCGGCCCTTTCGGACCCCGCTGCTCCGGAGGTGGGCAAATTGGAAAGGATCCTGGCGTTCGCCAATCGCGCTGCGAGCATTACGACAAGCCGTCACGGAGCGATCCCGGCTATGCCCACGCTCGACGAGATCGCGGGCTGATCCGCGGGTCCGGCGCCCGGCGACGGAGACAGGAGGGACGAGGCGGAGGCAGGACAGAGGCGGGCGAAAGCAGGACAGAGATGTGTGAAAGCAGAACAGAGACGGGCGGAGGCAGACTGCCCGGATGTCAGATACAGGATCCGAAACTGCAAATACGGAAGATACGGAATGCCGGGGCGGCCGCACGGAAGTGCGTGCCGCCCCGGCGCGTATGTCCGGAGGTGCGAGTCATGCCTCGGCGCGTATGTCCGGAGGTGCGAGTCATGCCCCGGCGCGTAT
>CANRGP010000017.1 GCA_947630085.1 uncultured Lachnospiraceae bacterium | reverse complement strand
GGCAGGCGGGTCTCGGTCATGGGGACCGGCATGGGCTGCCCGTCCATCGGGATCTATTCCTACGAGCTGATCCATTTCTACGGAGTGAAGAACCTGATCCGCGTAGGCACCGCCGGCGCTTTAAGCCCCAAGTGCAGGGTCCGCGATATGGTCATCGGCATGGGCGCCTGCACCACCTCCAACTATGTGCGGCTCTTCGGCCTGCCGGGGGATTACTCCTGCATCGCAAGCTTCGAGCTCCTGGAGAAGGCCGTGGCGGCGGCGAGAGAGCTGGGGATCACGTACCATGTGGGAAACGTCTTAAGCTCCGATATGTTCTACGCGCCGGACAAGCAGGTGAGCGGCGGCATGACCTGGTCGGACATGGGCGTCCTGGCCGTGGAGATGGAGGCGGCCGCCCTCTACAGCAACGCGGCCGCGGCGGGAGCTAACGCGCTGTGTATCTGCACGATCTCGGATTCCGCGATCACCGGCGAGGTGACGACGGCGGAGGAACGGCAGAAGACGTTCACGGACATGATGAAGGTAGCCCTGGCGCTGGCGTGAAATTAAGAGAAAAAGGAGACGCGGCCTGAAAAACCGCGTCTCCTTTTTCTATCAGGAAATTGTTTATTTGTTTGCCGCTTCGTATGCGTCGTAGTCCAGATTCTGGATCTTGGTCAGCGGGGCCTTGGAATATTTGCTGACGCGGTCGTCGCGGATGACGCCGCTCCAGTTCAAACCGAATGCAAAGTCATAGGTATTGCCGTTGGCGTCTACGTAGCACTCCATATCACGCGGAACGTCCTCAAGCTGCGCCTCGACGGCTTCCATGGAAGCGGGCTGCTGGAAGACCAGCAAACCGTTCGGTTCGGTCTTGCCCAGGATGATTTCGGCGATGACATCCGGCTTCTGGCTGTTGTAGTTGACCAGGATCACATCCGCCAGGGGTTCGACCTCAGACCATACCATATCGCGTCCCATGCTCATGGATACGATCACCGGCACATCACCGGCAGCATTGGCCGCATACTCGAGAGCCTCCAGATCACCGTAGTTGGAAGCTTCGGGAGCAGTGACGCCCTTATAGGAGCGGTTCTGCTTCGTGCCGTCCGGAAGGGTCAGACCGCTGATCGAGACTTCCCTGGCTGTATCGGCGGTATACGCCTTGTACTGCAGGGAGACGGGATACCATGTGGTGTCTTCAAAGAAGAGACCGTTGTCATAAGACATCTGGTAGATCCACGCGACGACGTAATTATCGTCATAGGAGACGCTGTACGGATTCTCCATACCTACCAGTACATAATCGCAGGCTGCGATCTGATCGGCGGAGGCGCGGACGATGTCCGTGGATGCATAGGTGGGGTTGCCGCTGTCATCCGCCGGGCCCGTAGGATCCCCTACGGTGTCGGTGACGATGTTAAAATATTTTCCGAGAGCATCCAGATCCAGGCCGGGGGCCCAGGAGGGCGTACCCGCGCTGATGCCGCCCATCCAGCTGACGCTGAAGCCGGTATGATAGACATAGGGGACATACACGGTGGGCTTATCGGAAGAAGCGCCGTCGGCGCTGATCGTGCCGTCGTTCTTGATCATGACGACAGAATCCCGCTGCGTCTCCAGTCCAAAAGCGTTGGAGGAAGCGCTTCCCACAAGCTCCTTGGCTGTGGCTGTGTCCACATAGGGCTGATCGAACATATTCAGATTCATCATTGCCAGGATAAAGTGGGAGGCAGCCTTGTCGATGATCGCGTCGGCCTGTTCCTGGCCGTCACGGGAAACCATCAGTTCATAGGCTTCTTTTACAACATCCACTGAGTCAAATCCGCCAAGCAGGTTGGCGCCGCGCTCCCAGCTTAAGGCCACGCGCTCAGGCTGCGTCAGATCTTCCGCGCCCCAGACACCGGCGAATTCATAGACGCCCCAGTCGGTGATCTTCAGGCTGTCAAATCCGTATTCGTCCAGCAGACCGTACAGGTAGGGATTGTAGGCTCCTGCCCACTCGCCGCCATAAGGCTTGCCCTCTCCGTCAACGTTGATGGCGTACTCTGTCATGACTCCGGAGGAACCGGTCAGACCGGGCAGATGGAAAACACCGTCAAAGTAGGTGATCAGGTGAGCCTCAAGGTTATCGCCGGGGAACACGGCGTAGCGTCCGGTGGGAGAGTGATCGTTGCGTCCGCCCTCGGTTGCGCCTGCTCCTCCGAAATGCTTGGTAAAACAGAAAACGGAATCCGTGCCCCAGCCAAGGTCCTTTCCGGAGGCGTCATAGGTGGACTGCATGGCGTTGACATAGGCGGTCGCCAAATCCAGAGTCAGCTGCGGATCTTCTCCGTAGGTTCCGTCGGCGCGCTCCTGGGTGGGAGATGCGATATCGACCTGGGGGCCGAGAAGAGCCGTGACGCCAACGGAGCGGTACTGCTTTGAAGTTTCCTGCCCGATTTTGGCGGCAAGTTCAGGATCCATGGTTGAGGCCAGGGAAACGGATTCCACCATGCCGGAGATAAAGGAAGGATCAATGGAGATCATGACGGGGATTCCGTACCAGCTGCTCTCGGCTACGGCCTGGGCGTTGTTGGCCCAGACGGCATGGTCGGCTCCGCGAAGTGCGTTGCGGGTCACGCCGCCGCGCGCTCCGCCCGTCAGGATCGTATACGTCAGATCCTGAGTGGTTACCGGCGCGGTGCTGTATGCGTCGGCCAGACTGTTGCTGTGGAGAAGAATAGTAGCTTTCTCGGTGCCCTCCATCCGTCCGATCAGGTCGGTCGTACGTTCTTCGCTGGAAAGCCGCCAGTCTTCGTAGGGATCCAGTGCGCCGTTCTGATTGAGATCCTTAAATGCGTAGCCGTCTGCCTCGACAATGTGAACGCCGGAAATGGGAGAAAGGCCGAGGGTTTCGCCGCCGTCATTGACGATCTTGAGCCATCCGTCCGAGGTTTCCTCGACGGTATACTTGGCGTCCGCCCCGGGAACAGGGACATATTTCTCGGCGCCGAATGCCTGCGCGGGCTCTGCGGGGGCGCTGCTTTCCCCTTCGTTCGGATTGGCATAGGGATTAGCATAGGGATTGGCGTAGGGGTTGGCATAAGGATTGTTGGAGGTTTCGGCCTCGCCGGATTCGCCGGATGCGGCCGCGCTATTGGAAGCAGGAGGGGCATCCGGAGTGCCCGGCGCGCCGCTGCAGGCAGTTTGGGCCAGCACTACGGTCAGGGCGAGCATCAGGGAAATTGTTCTTTTTTTCATGATGGATCTCCTTTCATTGTAATGAAAACCGGTTCCGGTTCTCTATAAGGTTTTTTTATTATAGCAGAAAAAATTCGGAATTCGGGAAAACGGTATGAAATGAGAAAATATGGTATGAAATGCACTTTCCAATTTTGCGCGGATACTGTAAAATGAAATCAGGTTCTTATAGGAGGGTGCGTGATGTATCAGGCGGCGATTGTGGAGGACGAGCGGGAGATGCTCCGATATATGAAGGAGCGGATGGAACGGGAGTTTACGGCGCGGAGCCTGCCCGTCTCTTTTGACCTGTTTTCGTCCGGGAAGGGTTTTCTTGGAATGGTGTCGGAACATTATCACTATGATATGGTCTTTCTGGACATCGAGATGCCGGATATCGACGGCATTACCGTCTGCCGGCGTGTCCGGGAGGTCGCGCCCGGGACGCTGGTCGTGTTTATCTCAAATAAGAAAGAACTGGTATTTCAGACTTTTGAGGTCCAGCCGTTCCGGTTCATCCGAAAGAGCCAGTTTGACTTGCTGGTCTCGGCGCTCACGGATTCCGTGTGTGCGGAGCTGGCGAAAAGGAATCCCAGTATACTCAAAATCGTGGAGGCACGTTCCGGGGACCTGTATTCTTTCGACATTAACACCATCCGCTACATCGAGGCACAGGGGAAGATCTGCAGGATCGTGACGGGAAGCACGGATACGATCGTGCGCTGCAGGCTGATGGATTTGGAAAAAGAGCTTGCGGGGCATCATTTCCTCAAACCTCACCGCAGTTATCTGGTCAACTGCCGGTATATCTTTTATATCGGCAAAAACGAGATCATGCTGACAGACCGGGGCACGGTTCCGGTCAGCCGGGGCAAGCAGGAGGCGGTCAAGCAGCAGTTCATGCTGTATACCATTGGGTAGGGGGAGACATATGCTCTACAATATCTATCGCGAGAGTGAATTTGAAGGCTGTATTCTGATGTTTTTGCTTCTTCTGATCCTGCGATCCCTGTTTGGGCTTCAGAAAGGGAAGAGCTTTGTCCGCTATATGCTTGGCGGTATGCTCCTCTATACAGCGCTGTATTATCTGACATTTCTTTTCGTTTCGGAACCCTTTTTTATTCCCGGAGTTTTCCCGCGTCTGCATCCCTACTGGTACGGTTTCCTCTGCACGACGGTCTCGGCGATGACGATGGCCTGTCTCTGTCTTGACGGCTCCTTTGCAAGCAAGCTGGTATATACTTTGTTTTATATTTCTTTCGTACAGCTCTATAAGGTGGTCTGCGGTCCCCTGTATTCGGCGGAGTATACGATGGACCCGCTCCTGTACAGAAGGCTGGATCTGGCTACGTCCGTGCTCCTTTATCTTCTTCTCTACCTCTTCTATGTGCTGTGCCGCCGCGTGAAGCTGCCGGATACCGGGAAGATTTTTGCGCGCGGCTTTTGGATCACGCTTTATTTTCCGGTGGCGCTGCTCCTGTTTTACGCGATCCGGTTTTCCGGGGCGGATTTCCTGCAGGACTACATTGAACAATATCTTGCCGCGATCATCCTGATCGCCATGCCGCTGCTCTATTACCTGTTTGCCTCTCTGCTGAATTCCTTTGCGGACCAGCGCCGCATAGATCAGGCATTATCCAGGGCCAACGCCCAGGCAGGGATGTACCGTCTGTCGGCGGAAATGGAGGAGAGGCTGCGGATGGAGCGTCATGAGCTGAAGAACCGGTATCTGTATATCCATACGCTTCTCAGGCAGAAGAAATACGATCAGCTGGACGCTTATCTCGAGGAAAAGATCGGCCAGCGCATGGATTCGCTGTCCATGGTTTCCACGGGAAATCCTACCATCGATTATGTTCTCACCCAGAAGATCCGTCAGGCGCAGGAGGCGGGCATTAAGATTTATTCGGAGATCCTGATCCCGGCCGCCCTGCCGGTGGATGACGCCGATTTCTGCACGATCTTTTTGAATCTGATCGACAATGCAATCGAAGCAAGCGCGGATGAGGAGAATCCCGATATCCATATCTCGCTGAAATGTGTGCAGAATTATCTTCACTGCGAGATATCCAACAAGGTGAGGACCGAAAAAATCACCGGAAATCCCCAAATGCAAACGACGAAGCAGGATGTAAATCAACATGGTCTGGGACTGCGTATCGTCAGGGAGACGATCCGCCACAGCGACGGAATCCTGCAGATGGGGCTTGAGGCGAATTATTACAGGACGGTGTTTATGCTGCCGCTTTGCCCGCTTCGGGACACAGACCGCGCATAGGCATGAAGGAAAGAGATTTATTGTTGAATATTAGGACCGGATTCGCTATAATAGAAAAGAATGTGAGATTTTAGGGAAGAAGACCATATATTGAGAAAGGGATTGCGATGCGGATTGTTGTGAAAGTGGGATCCTCCACATTATCCTATACGACAGGGCGGATGAACATCCGCCGGGTGGAAAGCCTTGTGAGGGTCTTAAGCGATCTGAAAAATGCAGGGCACGAGATCATTTTTGTATCGTCAGGCGCCATAGCCATGGGCGTGGGAAAGCTGGGGCTTGCGGAAAGGCCGGAGGATATCCCCGGAAAGCAGGCGGCCGCGGCGGTGGGCCAGTGTGAGCTGATGTACACATACGACAAGCTGTTTTCCGAATATTCCCACACCGTGGCGCAGATCCTCCTGACAGCCGCGGACATTGAGGACGAGAACAGGCATGAGAATTTCCGCAACACGATCCTGCGGCTTCTCGAGATCGGGGCGGTCCCGGTCGTCAACGAAAACGATACCGTGGCCACGGAGGAGATCGTCATCGGCGATAATGATACGCTCGCGGCGGTAGTGGCGGTATCTGTGGGGGCGGATCTTCTGGTGCTTTTAACGGACATAGACGGGCTTTACACCTCGGATCCCAGAGAAAACAAGAACGCCGACCGGATCCGGGTGGTGCGGGAGATCACTCCTGAGATCATGGAGGCGGCCAGAGGCGCGGGGAGCCCGCTCGGAACCGGGGGCATGAAAACCAAGCTCCATG
The DNA here is from genome assembly GCA_947630085.1 of uncultured Lachnospiraceae bacterium. Taxonomy (GTDB): domain Bacteria; phylum Bacillota; class Clostridia; order Lachnospirales; family Lachnospiraceae; genus UBA3402. The sequence continues at coordinate 28,097 of CANRGP010000017.1, read as the reverse complement.
CGGCCAGGACGGCTGTGGAGGCCGGGATCGATATGGTCATTACAAGCGGGGCGAAACCGGAAAGTCTGTATGACATCGTGGACGGAAAGCCCGTCGGGACAAGATTTATCGGGAGGAAAAAATGACGACATTAGAAATCATAAAGCGGGCGAAGAAGGCTTCCGCGGGCCTGGGAACACTGGACACCGCGGCAAAGAACGCCGCGATCGGCGTGATGGCGGATGAGCTTACGGGAGCCGCGGCGGAAATACTGGCCGCGAACAGGGAGGATATGGACGCCGCGCGGGGACGGATCTCCGAGGTCATGCTTGACAGACTGCGGCTGGATGAGAACAGGATCAAGGCGATGGCCGAAGGGATGCTGGCGGTAGCCAAGCTCCCGGATCCTGTGGGAAGGGTTTTGGAGTCCTTTACACGGGAGGACGGACTTCGGATCGAGAAGATCTCCGTGCCGCTGGGGGTGATTGCGATCATCTATGAATCCAGGCCGAATGTGACAAGCGATGCCGCGGTCCTCGCGTTTAAGAGCGGGAACGTGTGCGTGCTGCGCTCCGGAAAGGAAGCCTGGCGCAGCGCCAACGCCGTGACGAACGCTTTGCGGCGCGGACTCGTGAAGGCCGGGCTCAACGCCGATTACATCAATCTGATCGAAGACACGAGCCGGGCCTCGGCCAATGAACTGATGACCGCGTCCGGGTATATCGACCTGCTGATCCCGCGGGGAGGCGCGGGCCTGATACGGGCCTGCGTGGAGAATGCCACGGTTCCGTGCCTGGAGACGGGGACGGGGATATGCAGCGTATATGTGGATGAGTATGCGGATCTGGAAAAGGCCGTGAAGATAATCGAAAACGCCAAAACGAGCCGTCCCAGCGTCTGCAACGCCGAGGAGGTATGCCTGGTTCATGCCGCCGTGGCGGATGCGTTTCTGCCGATGCTGAAGAGAGCGCTGACGGACAGCCGTGCGGCGGCCGGAAAAACGCCGGTAGAGCTGCGCCTTGACGCCGGGGCCCGCGCGGTCATTGACGGTGTGCCGGCATCGGACAAGGATTTTGACACGGAATTTCTGGACTACATCCTGGCGGTCAGGGTGGTGGATTCCATAGAGGAGGCGATCGCGCATATCGCGGCCCATTCCACGCACCACTCCGACGCCATTGTTACGGAAAATGCGGAAAATCAGAAGCTCTTCATTGCCGGCGTCGACAGCGCGGCGGTGTATGTGAACGCGTCCACCCGCTTTACCGACGGAGGCGAATTCGGACTCGGGTGTGAGATGGGGATCTCCACCCAGAAGCTTCACGCCAGGGGACCGGTGGGATTGAGGGAACTGACGACCTGCAAATATGTGATCCACGGCGACGGACACATCAGATGAGGAGGGAAAGGAATGCATCGGTTTGGATTTATCGGAGTGGGGCATATGGGAAAAACCCTCGCGGAGGCCGTGATCAGGGCCGAGGGAGCGGAAAATGTGGTTTTGTGTGACGCGGATGCCGTGAGGGTCGGCCCGTTTGCGCAGCAGACGGGCTGCACCGTCATGAACGCCGGGGAGCTTGCGGCGGACTGCAGATACATTTATCTCGGTGTAAAGCCTCAGAATATGCGGGAGCTTCTGGAGACTATCGGCCCGGTCCTGGCCCGCCGGCAGGATTTCTCTCTTGTGACTATGGCCGCCGGGATCACGACAAAGGCCATCTGCGGGATGCTGGGCTTTGAGGCGCCGGTACTGCGGATCATGCCCAATACGCCTGCCGCGGTGGGAGAAGGCTGTATGCTGTACGCGGGAAACGGAAAACTGGCGGATGAGGGAAAAAACGCGATCCTGGACAGCCTCCGCCTTACCGGGCAGCTTTGCGGGCTTCCGGAGGAGCTTATTGACGCGGGATGCGCCATATCCGGCTGCGGACCCGCTTTTGTGTACCAATTCATCATCGCTTTCGCAAAAGCCGGAGAGAGCGTAGGGCTGGCGCCGGATATCGCCGCGCGTCTGGCCGGGCAGACGGTACTTGGCGCCGCAAGGCTTGCGGTCGAGTCGGGGGAAGCTCCCGAAGTGCTCTGCAGCCAGGTCTGCTCGCCGGGAGGCTCTACGATCGAGGGCGTGCGTTCTCTTGAAGCCGGGGAGTTTGCCGGAGAGGTGGAAAAGGCCGTCCGCGCTTCCTATGAGCGGACCGTGGAGCTCGGCAGGGAAAAGTAAGAGCGGAGGATGGAACGGGCAGGAGACAGGAGGAAAGAGCGATGTATGAATGTCCGAATTGCGGAGGAAACCTGAAGTTTGACATTGCGCGGCAACAGCTGTACTGTGACTTCTGCGGCACACAGGTGGATCCCTATGATTTTCACAAAGAGAAGGACGCAGAAGAGAGCGGGCCGTCATCCGGGGAATATGAGGTGACGGTCTTTACCTGTCCGCAGTGCGGAGCGGAGATCCTCAGCGAAGATACTACGGCGGCTACCTTCTGCAGCTTCTGCGGAGGGTCGGTCATACTGGACAGCCGTGTCAGAAAGGAGCGCCGCCCGTCCCGCATCATTCCCTTTACCAGGACCCGGGAGGACTGCAGGGCCGCTTACCGGAGGCTGCTCGGACGTGCCTTTTTTGCGCCGAAGGAATTGAAGGACGAGTCTCTGATCGAAAAATTCAGAGGGATCTATATGCCGTACTGGGTCTACTCGTTCCGGAAAAAGGGAACGGTCACCATGCCGGGGGAGCGCTCCTCCCGGAAGGGCGATTATCAGATCACGAACAATTACGATATAGAATACGAGATCGATGAGGATTATGACGGATTGGCTTACGATGCCTCCTCCACGTTTTCGGACAGTCTGAGCGGCGCCATAGGGCCGTTTGACATGAAGGAGGCGAAGGAGTTCACGCCGTCCTTTCTCAGCGGCTTTTACGCGGACACCAATGATGTGGAAAAGCAGGTCTATCTGGAAGAGGCGGAGGAAACGGTCGTCCGGGACGCCGTCCGGGAGCTCTCGGGCGACTCAGCGTGCAGAAAATATCAGATCCGGCAGGAAGCGATCCGGGAAGCGCTGCGTCCGGCCGAGAGAAGCATAGAGCTTGCCATGCTGCCGGTATGGTTCCTCTCTTACCGGAACGGGGACCGGGTCAGCTACGCGGTGGTGAACGGCCAGACCGGAAAGGCGGCGGCCGATCTTCCGGTTGACGGGAAGCGGTTCCTGGCGGGCTCGTTTTTGCTTGCTGTTCCGCTGTTTATCCTGCTCAATCTTTTCCTGACATTAAAACCGGAGCTTCTTCTGCTCCTGGCGATCCTGCCGGCCTTCATCTGCGTCCTGATTTCCAATGACCAGCTTACCCGGATCATAGCAGGGGAAACCGGAGAAGACGACAAGGGGCTTGCCTCCGTCAGGCCGGCGCCCGGGGAAGACGGGAAGGAACAAAAAACGCGGGAACTGAGCCGGCTGCGGGGACCGCTGATGAACGTCATAGGAATTGCCCTTTGTCTGGTTTTCCTGAATTTCCTCGCTCCGCTTCTTATCGGGGGATTACAGGGGCTTTTAAATCGGGTATCGGGCGAGAACGACGTGGCCTGGATGACTCTGATAAACGTTATATTTCCTTTGGTTCTTTTTTGGCAGGTGGTACGCGCGGTGTTTTTTAAGCGGCGCAGGAATGTGAGGGATCGGGCGCCCTCCAAGAAGAAGGGGCCCTTCGGCGGGGGACATTTCAAGGAAAAATGGCCGGTTTTAAGAAAACCGCTGGCAGGCATCGGCTGCGCGCTTGTCATCTGCATCTGGAATCCGGTTTCCGACTGGTTTTATTACATAGGAGCGCTGATCTGCATGGGAACGGCCCTGTGGGCGATCCTGGATATCATTCGGCAGTACAATCTGCTTGCGACCCGCAAACTGCCGCAGCTGAACAGACGGGGAGGCGATGAAGATGGATCGGATGTCTGACGGAAAAATGCGAAAGGTACGGGGAAGCCGTTCCGGGCTTCTTCGGGTCTTCCTTGCCGCGGCTGTATTTTTTGCCGTTATCCTGGGAAGGGGAGGAACTTTCTGTCTGGCGGCAGGCGCGAAAGAGGCGGATTCCTCCGGAGCGGATGCCGTCTTCCGAAACCCGGATACCGGATATGAGGTCAGGCTGGAGGATCGGGCAGGACTGCTTACCGCAGGGCAGCGCGAGAAGCTGTCCGGGGAGATGGAGAAGATCACCGATTACGGAAACGCCGCGTTTGTGACAACGGACAGCAACAGATCCTCCACGGAGGATTTTGCCCGGCGCTGTTATCGGAAATGGTTTGGAACCGACAGCGGAACGGTATTTGTGATCGATATGGATAACCGCAACATCTGGATATACAGTGACGGGGCTGTCTGGGATGTGGTAACCACCGATTATGCCAATACCGTGACGGACAACGTGTACCGCTACGCGTCAGAAGAAGATTATTACGGATGTGCCAGCGAGGCGTTTAAAGAGATCCACGCGCTTCTGGAAGGGCGGCGGATCGCCCAGCCCATGAAATATATCAGCAATGCCCTGCTGGCCATGCTCCTTGCTCTCCTGATCAATTACGGGCTGGCCGCTTCTCTCAGTATGCGGCGCGGGCCGGCAGAAAGGACCATATTGGCCAACATCCGCAGGCAGTTTTTGTATTCAGGTATTGGCGCGATCTATACGCATCAGACAAAAGATTATGACCCGATCTTCAAAGGAGACGGCGGAAGCAGCAGCGGAGGCGGCGGAGGCGGTCACAGCGGCGGAAGCAGCGGCGGTCACAGCGGCGGAGGCGGCGGCCACAAATTTTAGCGGGGGGAACGGTTTATGAAACGCTGCGCATGGGTGAATCCCGGAAATCCGGTTTATATCCGATACCATGACGAGGAGTGGGGCGTGCCGCTGCATGACGACCACGGCCTTTACGAGCTTTTTATCCTGGAGGGCTTCCAGGCAGGTCTTTCCTGGGAATGTGTCCTCAATAAGCGGGAGGCGTTCCGACAGGCTTATGACGGTTTTGAGATCGGGAAGGTTATGAATTATGGCGAAGAGGATATTGCCCGCCTCCTGTCGGATGCCGGGATCATCCGAAACGAGCGGAAGGTGCGGGCCAGCATTGCCAACAGCGCTGTGTTCTGGCAGATCCAGAAGGAATTCGGCTCATTTGACGCGTATATCTGGGGCTTTACCGAGGGACGGACCCTTGTGGAGGATTATCGGCTCCGGACCACGTCGCCGCTCTCGGACCGGATATCGAAGGACCTGATCCGCCGCGGCATGAAGTTTGCAGGATCCACGATCGTTTATTCATATCTCCAGGCGATCGGCGTATTGAATGCGCACGGAGCGGAATGCGACTGCTGCGGGCGAAAAAAATGAATGTTCGCCATACGCGTACAAATGTATTTTTCTTGCGAATTCCTATTGACTTTTCCGAAAGTTTTGTGTAGGATAGGTGAGATGTTACAGGAAGGCGAGGAGATAAGTTATGGAAAAGAAGCTGAAAGTCGGCGTATTAGGCGCTACGGGAATGGTAGGGCAGCGTTTTATCACACTTTTGGAGAAGCATCCCTGGTTCGAGGTAACCAGCGTTGCGGCCAGCCCCCGCTCTGCGGGAAAGACCTATGAGGAAGCCATAGGCGGACGCTGGAAGCTCGATACCCCTATGCCCGAGGCCGTTCGCAATATGGTGGTCCGCAATGTAAATGAAGTGGAGAGCGTGGCGTCGGAGGTGGATTTTGTTTTCAGCGCCGTGGATATGAGCAAGGATGAGATCCGCGCGATCGAAGAAGCCTACGCGAAGACGGAGACGCCCGTGGTTTCCAACAACAGCGCCCACCGCTGGACACCGGACGTGCCCATGATGATTCCGGAGATCAATCCCGAGCACGCCGCAGTTATCGAATATCAGCGCAGGCGTCTGGGGACGGAGCGCGGGTTTGTGGCGGTAAAACCCAACTGTTCCATCCAGAGCTACGCGCCGGTACTGACGGCATGGAGGGAATTCGAGCCCTATGAGGTGGCGGCCACTACCTACCAGGCTATTTCCGGGGCCGGCAAGACATTTAAGGACTGGCCCGAGATGGTGGGCAATCTGATCCCCTTTATTTCCGGCGAGGAGGAAAAGAGCGAGCAGGAGCCTCTGCGCCTGTGGGGAAAGATCGAAAACGGAGTGATCGTGAAGGCGTCCGAGCCGCGCATCACCTGCCAGTGTCTGCGCGTGCCCATACTCAACGGACATACGGCGGCCGTATTTGTTAAGTTCCGCAAAAAACCCGAGAAGGCGCAGCTGATCGAAAAACTGAACACATTTTCCGGGCTTCCTCAGAAACTCGGGCTCCCCAGCGCTCCGAAGCAGTTCCTCCGCTATATGGAGGAGAACGACCGGCCCCAGATCGCTCTGGACGTGGACTACGAGAACGGCATGGGCGTGTCTGTGGGGCGTCTGCGCGAGGATACGATCTATGATTACAAGTTTGTGGGCCTGTCTCACAATACGATCCGCGGCGCCGCGGGCGGAGCCGTGCTGTGCGCGGAGCTTCTGACGGCGCAGGGATACATTTCCGCGAAATAACCGTATGCCGCGCCCGTCCCGCCGGGATCAAAGGCGTTCCGCCCGGGCGGCGGATATTTCATACGGCCCGAAACCGGAGGGGCTGTGAAGAAAGGGAGCCGGGGTGCTCTGCTTTTTTCACAGCCCCTATTTTATGGAATTCACTTGAATTTGCAGCCCGACCTTTATATAATAGATTCCAGAAGCGAAACGGACGCTCCGGCGGAATGGAAATGCCGGGGCGGAGAAGATACGGTTTATATCGGATAAGGAGATGCGGCGTGAGCTATACGAAGACAGTATTTGGAAAAATGGACGACGGTTCGGAGGTGTACCGCTATACGCTTAAAAACGGTTCGGGCGCGACGGCGTCGTTTACGGATATGGGAGCCGTGTGGCTGACCATGGAGGTGCCGGACAGGGACGGACGGATGGCGGACGTGGTTCTGGGTGTGGACACTGTGGAGGCGCTCAGGGTGAACCCCGGGCATATGGGCGAGATCGTCGGCCGCAATGCCAACCGGATCGGAGGCGCGCAGTTTACGTTAAACGGCGTGACCTACCGGCTTTCGCGGAACAACGGCAGCAGCAACCTTCACAGCGGGCCGGATTATTACCGTTTCCGGAGGTGGGAGGCGGAAGTGAAGGAGACAGCTCTGGGCACCGCGGCCGCGTTCTCTCTGTTCAGCCCCGACGGGGACCAGGGATTTCCGGGCAATGCCAGGATCACGGTGACCTATACGCTGACGGAGGACAACGCGCTCCGGATCGAATACCGTGCCGTCTGTGATTCGGATACCGTGTTCAATATGACAAACCATGCCTATTTTAATCTGGCCGGCCACGATTCCGGCCCTGCCACGGATCAGCTGGTCTGGATCAACGCGGACCGCTATACGGTGACCAACGACGGGAGCGTCCCCACAGGGGAGATCGCGCCGGTGGAAGGGACGCCGCTGGATTTTCGCACCGCGAAGCCCCTGGGAGCGGAGATCGACACCGATTTCCGCCAGGTAGCCGTCTGCGGCGGCTACGACAATAACTTTGTTCTGAACCATGCGCCGGGCGAGCTGGCCCTGGCGGCACGGGCGTATGATCCGAAGAGCGGGCGTTTCATGGAGGTCTACACGGATCTTCCGGGACTGCAGCTCTACGCGGGGAATTCCCTGTCTACGGATCTGGGCAAGAACGGTGCGGCCTACCATGACCGGTACGGATACTGCTTCGAGTCCCAGTTTTTCCCCAACAACCTGAACTGTCCGGGCTTTGCTTCCTCGGTGCTGAAAGCGGGCGACGAGTATAAGACGACGACGGTCTATCAGTTCGGGGCGGAATGAGCGATACGCGGAGGGGCGGATAAAGCTATACGGCAAATCATCAGTACGGAGCAGAGCAATACATGGCAAAATCACTGTTTATCGCGGAAAAGCCAAGCGTCGCCCAGCAGTTCGCCGCGGCGCTGAAGAAGAACTGGCGGCGGTTCGACGGCTACCAGGAGGCGGACGACGCCATTGTGACGTGGTGCGTGGGACATCTGGTAACCATGAGTTATCCGGAGGCGTATGATCCGGCGTATAAGCGCTGGAGCCTTCAGACGCTGCCTTTTCTTCCGAAGGAATTCAAATACCAGGTCATCGACAGCACGGCCAGGCAGTTCGGCATTGTCAGCGGCCTGCTGAACCGTCCGGATGTGGATGTGATCTATATCTGTACCGATTCCGGACGGGAGGGAGAATATATCTACCGGCTGGTGGACCAGATGGCCGGCGTGAAGGACAAGACGCGAAAGCGCGTCTGGATCGATTCCCAGACCGAGGAGGAGATACTCAGAGGCATCCGGGAGGCGAAGGACTGGACGGAGTATGACAATCTCTCCGCCTCCGCTTATCTGCGGGCCAAAGAGGACTATCTGATGGGAATCAACTTTTCAAGACTCCTGACGCTCCGGTACGGTAATGAGCTTTCGGGTTTTCTGAAGCGGGACCGTACCGTGGTCAGCGTGGGCCGCGTCATGACCTGTGTGCTGGGGATGGTCGTGCGCAGGGAGCGGGAGATCCGCTCCTTCGTGAAGACGCCCTTCTATCGGGTGATCGGGACCTTCGGCGGGAAAGGACAGGAGTTTGACGGGGAATGGCGCTGCGTGGAGGGATCGAGATATTTCGGTACGCCGGCTTTATATAAAGACAACGGCTTTCGGGAGAGAAGGACAGCGGAGGAGCTGATCGCGTATCTGTCCGGAGGACAGACAGGCGCCGGGGCGGACGCCGCCGGTTTTCCCGGTACGGCGGACGGAGCGGGACAGACGGAACGCTCCCTGACGGCGGTCGTGTCCGCGACGGAGCGCAGAAAAGAGACGAAAAATCCGCCGCTTCTCTATAATCTGGCGGAGCTGCAGAACGACTGTTCCAAGATGTTCAAGATCAGCCCCGACCAGACGCTGCAGATCGTGCAGGAGCTTTACGAAAAAAAACTGGTCACCTATCCCAGAACGGATGCCAGAGTGCTCTCCACGGCAGTGGCAAAGGAGATCCGCAGAAACATCGAGGGCCTGTGCCGTTTCGATCCTCTGGGAGATTTCGCAAGAGAGATCCTGCAGGCGGGGAGCTACAAGAACATAGCCAGGACCCGCTACGTCAATGACGGACAGATTACGGACCACTATGCCGTCATTCCGACGGGACAGGGATTCGGAGCTCTTCCGGGACTGAAACCGCTGGCTGTCCGGGTCTATGAGATCATCGCCAGGCGGTTCCTGAGTATTTTTTATCCGGCGGCGGTCTATCAGAAGACTTCCCTGGAGCTGACGGAAAAGGGGGAGCATTTTTTTGCGGCCTTTAAAGTGCTTGCGGAGCCGGGATACCTGAAAGTAGCCGGCGGGTACGGAAAAAAAGAGAGGGACGGCGCTGTCAGAGAGGACGGCGGGAGCGGCTCCGAGGGTGATGAGACCTCCGGCAAAAAAGGCGGAGAAGCCGGTGATTCCGACCGGAACCGCCGGAACCTGGAAAATCCGGAGTTCCTGAAGATGCTTGCGTCGCTCAGAAAGGGTATGAAACTGGAGATCCGGGGCTTTTCCGTAAAAGAAGGAGAGACTTCGCCGCCCAGGCGCTATTCGTCCGGATCGATGATCCTTGCCATGGAGAATGCGGGACAGCTGATCGAGGACGAGGAGCTGCGGGCGCAGATCCGGGGGAGCGGTATCGGGACCAGCGCCACCCGGGCGGAGATCCTGAAAAAGCTGGTCAATATCAAATATCTGTCTTTAAATCATAAAACCCAGGTGATCACGCCCACGCTTCTGGGCGAACTGGTATATGAGGTGGTGGACGCTTCCATCCGGCCTCTCCTGAATCCGGATCTGACGGCCAGCTGGGAAAAGGGACTGGCTTATGTGGCGGAGGGGAGCATCACATCCGAGGAATACATGGAAAAACTGGAACGTTTTGTGGCGGGGCGCACCGGAAGCGTTCTGCGCCTGAACGACAGGAACCGGCTGCGGGACCGTTTTGAAGCGGCGGCACGGTTCTATAAAAAACCGGGAAAGTAGACGGGACCGGCGACGGCAGGGCGCCGGCACGGGGAGGAGAAGACATATGGGCGATGTGAGGCTTTTGGACTGTACGCTGCGGGACGGCGGATACCTGAACGACTGGAAATTCGGTCACGACAATCTGGTGAACATCTTTGAACGCCTGGTAGACGCGGGCGTGGATATCATCGAGATAGGATTCCTGGACGAAAGGCGTCCTTTCGATATGGATCGGAGCATCATGCCGGATACGGCCAGCGCGGAAAGGATCTACGGGCGCCTGGACAGGAAGCAGGCGACGGTCGTGGGAATGATCGATTACGGGACCTGCGGGATCGGACAGATCCAGCCCTGCCGGGAAAGCTATCTTGACGGGATCCGGGTGATCTTCAAAAAGCATCTGCGCCGTCCGGCGCTGGAGTTCTGCAGCCGGCTCAAGGAGCTCGGCTACAAGGTCTTCGCCCAGCTGGTAAGCGTGACCAGCTACAGCGATGAGGAGATGATGGATCTGATCCGGCTGGCTAACGAGGTCAGACCCTATGCCGTATCCATGGTGGATACCTATGGCCTGATGCACCAGAATAATCTGATGCATTATTTTCGTCTGCTCGACGAGCACCTGGATCCGGAGATCGGACTCGGTTATCATGCCCACAACAATTTTCAGATGGGCTATGCGAACTGCATCGCAATGCTGTCCATGGAGACGCAGAGGACGATGGTGGTGGACGGAACGATCTATGGTATGGGAAAAAGCGCCGGAAATGCGCCGATCGAGCTGATCGCCATGCACATGAACAATGTGCTCGGCAAGCGCTACCATATCAGCCAGATCCTGGAGGCGATCGACTCCAGCCTGTCCCAGTTTTACCATCCGGCCAGCTGGGGCTACAATATGTTCTACTACATTGCCGCGTCCAGCGACTGCCATCCCAACTATGTGGCCTATCTGATGGACAAGAGGACCCTGTCCGTCAAATCCATCCTGGCGGTGCTCCGGAAGCTGGAGGGTGAAAAGAAGCTGCTCTACGACAAAAACTATATCGAGCAGCTGTATGTGGAATATCAGAAAAACGAGGTCAACGACGAGACCGACCGGAAGCGCCTCAAGGCTGCCCTGGCCGGGAAAAAGATCCTGGTCATCGGGCCGGGCGTGACGGTAAAGACCCAGCAGGACCGGATCCGGAGATATCTGCGGGAAAACGATCCGGTCGTGATCTCCATCAATTATGTGCCGGAGGATTTCCGTCCGGAATACATTTTTCTGAGCAATTCCAAGCGCTATCTGCATTTGGCTACCCGGCTCAGCCAGGAGAGATACCGTGTGATCGCCACATCCAACGTGACCGGGACAAGCGAGGACGCGTTTGACTATACGCTGAATTACAGCAGCCTGATCGACGCGGGGGAGGAGATCCCGGACAACTCTCTGGTCATGCTCCTGAAAACACTGATCTCGGTGGGGTGCACCGAAGTATCCCTTGCCGGATTTGACGGCTATTCCAGCGAGACGGACAATTATCACAACATGGATATGGAGTATGATTTTGTGAAGAGCAAGGCCCGGTATCTGAACCGCTATATCCGCGATTTCCTGAGCGGGATCCGGGACCGGATCCGGGTGACTTTTCTGACGGATACACGCTATGAGGTACCGGAAGAAAAAACGTGCTGAAAACGGCGGGAGAGGAAACAGAAAATGACGGAAAATGAGAAAAAGATCCGCGGGGGAGGGCGGTATGACGCGGCGGTCTTTGATCTGGACGGCACGCTTCTGGACACAACGGAGGGGGTGCTGGCCGCTGCCCGGTACACCATCGAAAAGATGGGATATCCCATGCTTTCCGAGGAGCGTCTGGCTGCCTTTATCGGGCCGCCGATCCAGGATTCCTTTGCGGCGGCCTACGGCCTGTCGGGCCCCGTCCTCCAGGAGATCGCCACGGTTTTTCGCGACCGCTACAAGGATGTGGATCTTCTGAAGGCCAGACCGTATGAGGGGATCTATGACCTCTGCCGGGGGCTTCTGGATCGGGGCATCGTTCCGGCCGTGGCTACCTACAAGCGGGAGGATTACGCGGTGACGCTCCTTGAACATTACGGCTTCGGGAAATATATGAAGGTCATGCACGGAGCGGATCATGAGAACCGGCTGAAGAAACAGGATATCATCCGAATGTGCATCGCCGAAGCCGGAGTGACGGATCTGCGCCGCGTGGTGATGATAGGAGACACCGTGCACGACGCGGAGGGGGCCGCGAAGCTGGGGGTGGATTTCCTGGCGGTGACCTACGGATTCGGCTTCCGTGAGGCGAAGGACCTGGACGGCGTGCCCAATGTGGGGATCGCGGAAAAACCGTCGGATATCCTCGGCCTGCTCTGCGGCGCGTGAGGCAGGACCGGGAAAACGATACGGGAGAGGTGAAAGACCATGAAAATAAAAGTTGCGAAATACATTTCACTTTTTTTGAAGGAGCACGGCATTACGGACTGCTTTATGGTTACCGGAGGGGGCGCGATGCACCTGGATGACGCCATAGGCCACCAGGAGGGACTGCGGTGCATTTTCAACCACCACGAGCAGGCGTGCGCCATCGCGGCGGAGGCATATACCCGTATGACCGGACGCCTGGCGGCGGTCTGCGTGACCAGCGGACCCGGCGGGACCAACGCCATTACCGGGGTTATGGGCGGCTGGCTGGATTCCATCCCCATGTTTGTGCTGTCCGGGCAGGTGAAGCGCGAAACGACGGTCTGGTCGTGTCCGGAGCTTGGGCTCCGTCAGCTGGGGGACCAGGAATTTGACATTATCCGCTCGGTGTCCAACATGACGAAATATGCGGTGATGATGACGGATCCCGCCCGCTGCGCTTACCATCTGGAGAAGGCCCTCTACCTGGCGCTTGACGGCAGGGGCGGGCCGGGTTGGATCGATGTGCCCCTGGATGTCCAGGGGGCGGTGGTGGAGACGGAGGAGCTGGTCCATTTTGACCCGGCCGCGGAGGAATCCCGGAAGCTTCCGGAGCTCACGGACGATACGGTGCAGGCCATTCTCGAAAAGATCCGCGAGGCCCGCTCGCCTCTTCTGTTAGCGGGAACGGGGATCCGCCTGGGCGATGCGGAGGACGGGCTTTTGCGGCTGATAGAAAAGCTCCGGATCCCGGTCGTTACCGCCTGGAACGCCAATGATACGGTGGCCTATGATAATCCGTATTTTGCGGGGATGCCCGGGACTGTGGGAACGCGTCCGGGAAATTTCGCGGTGCAGAACTGCGATCTGCTTTTGAGCCTGGGATGCCGGCTGAACATCCGTATGATTGGATACAACCATTTTGATTTTGCAAAGAACGCATATAAGATCATCGTGGATATTGATCCGCGGGAGCTCTTAAAACCCACGGTGCGTCCCGATATGCCGGTAAACGCCGATGTAAAGGATCTGATCGGGCGTCTCTTGGCGGCGGACTATGAGCCGCAGAAGAAGCATGAAGCCTGGGTGGTCTGGTGCCGCAGCCTGATGAAGACGTATCCGGCGGCGCTGCCGGATTATCACAGGCGGGACGGCGGTCCTGTCAATCCGTATATCTTTATGGACAGCCTGTTTGACAGGCTCCGGGAGGATGAGAGGATCATCTGCGGAAACGGAAGCGCCTGTGTGATCACGTTCCAGGCGGCAAAGATCAGGCAGGGGCAGCGGATGTTTACCAATTCCGGATGCGCGGCGATGGGATACGGGCTTCCGGCCGCCCTCGGCGTGGCGGTCTCCGACAACAGCCGAAGGACCGTCTGCATCGACGGCGACGGAAGCATCATGATGAACCTCCAGGAGCTGGCCACCATTGCCCACAACCGCCTGAATGTGAAGATCATAGTCCTTAACAACAACGGGTACCATTCGATCCGCCAGACGCAGAGAAACCTCTTCCAACCGCCCCTGATCGGCATCGACCCGGAAAGCGGCGTCGGGTTCCCGGATTTCGGAAAGCTGGCCCAGGCGTTCGGACTTGCATATTTCATGCTGGACAGTGAGGAAAACTGCGGACCCGTGCTCGAGGAGGCGCTTAACTGTGACGGCCCCTGTATCTGCGAGGCCGTGGTGGATCCGGAACAGAACTTTGCACCCAAGTCCTCCTCCAGGGTGCTCCCTGACGGGCGCATCGTATCACCGTCGCTTGACGATATGGCGCCGTTCCTTGACCGGGAGGAATTTGAAAAGATACGGTACGGCTCCGGGAGCGATACCGTCTGCCGAAAAGAAATCTGATGGGAGAAGAGATGCGATGACGCGAGCGATTGTAACGGGGGCTACCGGCGCTATCGGGACAGCCCTGGTGCGGGAGCTGGCCGAGGCCGGGGTGCAGGTGCTGGTTCTGGTGAGGGACGATTCCCCGCGCAGCCGGAATATCCCGGAGCACCCGCTGGTGAAGCGGATCTCCTGCGCGATGGAGGATCTGTCCGGGCTCCGGAATACCACCGGACAGGACTGGGATGTGTTTTATCATCTTGCCTGGGCAGGAGCGTCCGGGCCGGGCAGGAACGATATGTATCTGCAGAACCGCAACGTAACGTTTGCGCTTGACGCCGTGGCGGCCGCCGCGCGGTTCGGCTGCCGGCTGTTTGTCGGCGCGGGTTCCCAGGCAGAGTACGGAAGCTGCGGTGAGAAGCTTACCCCGGAAACCCCGGTACACCCGCAGATGGGCTACGGCTATGCGAAGCTGTGCGCGGGACAGATGACCCGGGACTATGCCCGTCAGCTGGGGATCGGACATATCTGGGTGCGCATCCTGAGCGTCTACGGCCCCTGTGACGGAGCCCAGTCGATGGTCATGTCTACCATCCGGAAGCTGCGGGACGGTATCGTGCCGGAGTTTACGAAAGCGGAACAGCTGTGGGATTATCTGTACAGCGGGGATGCCGCGAAGGCACTGCGGATGCTCGGCGAGGCCGGAAGAGGCGGGGAGGCCGGAAGAGGCGGGGAGGCCGGAACAGGCGGTGAGGCGGGACAGACGCCGGATACGCGTCCTGACGGCCGCATCTATGTCCTGGGAAGCGGCCGGGCCAGGCCGCTGGCGGAATATATCCGGCAGATACGGGATATCGCCGCTCCGGGAAGCAGCCTGGGGATCGGGAAGCTTCCCTATGCCCCCGGCCAGTCCATGTACCTTTGCGCGGATATTTCCGCCCTTTGCCGGGACACGGGATGGAAGCCCGAGACGACCTTCGCGGACGGGATCCGGGCGATCCTGCGGTCGATGCAGGACCCTGGGTGCGGCCTTCGGGAACTGGATTGACAGATGCTTGTTAAATTGATAACGATAATTTTTTAACAAACATCTTGACAAATGATCCGGTCCGTGCTATAGTGGGGACAACGTAAGAGGGAGTAGCACACCGGAAACGGTGAGCAGACGACGTCAGGACGATAGGAACCTATCCGCATCTGCTTGTGAGATTGCAAGACTTTTACTGAAGCCATATCGGCGTCAGTAAAGGTCTTTTTTTATCCGCCGGGAGATCATCCCGCGGGATAAAAAACGCTCGGCTCGGATTGGCGGGACGGAATGCGCCGCGGGATACAAGATTCTGCCCGGGGACGCATTTGGTGTATGAATTCTGGCGGATCCGTGGTATGATGAAGGAAGGTATAGGAAGGACGCCGGGAACTCTTGCGGATGCGCGGACGCTTACGCGGATAAAGGGAGCGGGGGAAGATGCGCGGAATCTGTGACACAGAAAAATTGCCGTGACCCGGACAGGTCCGGCGCAGATCACATGAAGAAAGGTGGAAAAGAATGGAAGTCTATGATGAGATGAAAGAAAAAATGAAGCGTACCATGAAAAAAGTGGGGCGCGGCGGACTGATCGCCGTCTGCGGGATTGCCGCGCTGATCCTTGTTCTGAACTCGTTTTATAATATCGAGGAGCAGGAGCAGGCAGTGCTGACTACCTTTGGCGTAGCCACGAGCGTTACGGAGCCGGGACTGCATTTTAAGATCCCGCTGATCCAGAGAGTGCAGAAGGTCAATACCACCATCCAGGGATTCGCCATCGGCTATGATCCCAGCAGCAATGAAAGTCAGGAGGACGACTCCCTGATGATCACCAGCGATTACAATTTTGTCAATGTGGATTTCTTCGTGGAATACAAAGTATCCGATCCGGTGAAAGCGGTCTACGCGTCCGAGGATCCGCTGCTGATCCTGCAGAATATCAGCCGCAGCTGCATCCGGAGCGTGATCGGAAGCTACGATGTGGATTCGGTGCTGACCACGGGGAAGAATGAGATCCAGTCGAAAGTGCGGGAGCAGATCGCGGAAAAGCTGGAGCAGTATGACATCGGCCTGCAGGTGATGAATGTGACGATCCAGGATTCCGAGCCGCCGACAACAGAAGTCATGGAAGCCTTTAAGGCCGTGGAGACGGCGCGCCAGGGAAAGGAGACGGCCGTCAACGACGCCAATAAGTACCGCAACGAGAAGCTTCCGGAAGCGGAGGCGCAGATCGACAAGATCATGCAGGAGGCCGAGGCGCAGAAGACCGAGCGCATCAACGAGGCGAACGCGGAGGTGGCCATATTTAACGCCATGTATGAGGAGTATGTCAAGAATCCGGAGGTGACCCGCCGCAGAATGTTCTACGAGACGATGGAGGATGTGCTGCCCCGGATGAAGGTGATCATCGACGGGACCGACGGAACGGAGACGATCCTGCCGCTTGACAGCTTCACAGCTACCACGGGCGCAGGCACCGGCAGCGGAAACGCGGCCGCGGCGGGAAGCACCGGCGCAGGCGAAGGAAACGCGGAATAACCGTGCACTGTGCGGAGGAAAACGCTATGAAAGGAACGGCTCTCGGATTCTTTTTATGGACGGTTTGCGGCGCGGTGTTTATCGGGATCGGCATTTTCAGCTTGTTTGCGAAGAAGCCGCTGGGATTCTGGGCGAACGCGGAGACATTTGCGGTGGACGACGTGAAGGGCTACAACCGTGCGCTTGGAAAGCTGTGGACTGTTTACGGCGCTGCATTTATCTTGCTGGGGCTGCCGCTTCTGGCGGGGCAGAATTCCCCGCTGATCGTACTGGTGAGCGTGCCGGGCGTGATGGCCGCGACGATCGCGGCGATGTGTGTGTATACATTGGTCATCGAGAAGAAATATCGAGGAAAAGAAAAAAAGACAGAGGGATAACAATATCTTGAGAAAATATCCTGGGAAAGGAAAACCGTTATGAAAAAGACAATATCAAAAGCAGCTGCAATCATCATCATACTGGCGGCGGTTGTGACCTTATGCAGTTCTCTGGTCGTCACAAGGGAAAATGAATATAAGCTGATCCGCCAGTTCGGACGTGTGGAGCGGATCATCGACACGGCCGGCATATCCTTTAAGGTTCCTTTTGTGCAGACGGCGGATACGCTGCCGAGGGAGATCCTGATCTATGACCTCGCGCCGTCGGACGTCATCACGATGGACAAAAAAACCATGCTGACCGACAGCTATGTGCTGTGGAAGATCACGGATCCGCTAAAATTTGCTCAGACGCTGAACTCCTCCGTGACCAACGCGGAGCGCAGGATCGACGCCGTGGTCTATAACTCCATCAAGAATGTGATCAGCAGCCTGAGCCAGAACGAGGTGATCAGCGGCCGGGACGGCGAGCTCTCCGAAGCGATCATGAAAAACATCGGAACCAGCGTGGATCAGTACGGCATCAGCCTTCTGGCGGTGGAGACAAAGAAGCTGGATCTGCCGGCGGACAATAAAGAAGCCGTTTATGAAAGAATGATTTCCGAGCGCGACAAGATCGCGGCTACTTTTACCGCGGAGGGAAAATCCGAGGCCCAGGTGATCCGCAATACGACCGACCGCGAGATTGCCATCAACATCTCAAACGCCGAAGCCCAGGCCGCTGCGGTAACGGCCGAGGGGGAGGCAGAATACATGAGGATCCTGGCGGATGCATACAGCACGGAGGACCGGGCGGAATTCTATGCGTTTACCAGGTCGCTGGAGGCGGCGAGGGCTTCTCTGACCGGCAGCAGCAACACACTGATCCTGCCGGCGGACTCGCCGATCGCAAGTATTTTCATGCAGTAGGACAGATCCGCCGTTTATGGGAAAGACAGAAAGATTGTACTTTTGCCCGGATTGTGATATGATGAACGGGTGCAGGGCAGAGCTGCGGACAAATGCGGCCGGCAAATGAAGATCTGCAGGCGGGAGGAATCACAGCATGAAGATAAAAGATATTCTGGCCCAGGGGCGGCCTACGATTTCCTTTGAAGTATTTCCGCCCAAGACGGCGGACAATTATGAGAATGTGGAGGCGGCAGCCAAAAAAATCGCGCTTCTGAAGCCGGATTTTATGAGCGTGACCTACGGCGCCGGGGGCGGGACCAGACGTTACACCATTGATATCGCGGACACACTGAACAATGAATACCAGGTTCCGACGCTGGCGCATCTGACCTGTGTTTCTTCGACGCGGGAGCGTGTGCATGAGATCATGGACGAGCTTAACAAACGCGGGATCGAGAACATCCTGGCCCTGCGGGGAGATATTCCCGGGGACGGCCGCGTGGAGACGGATTTCCGGTATGCGGCGGAGCTGGTCCGGGAGATCAGGAGCGGCGGGGATTTCTGCGTGGGAGCCGCCTGCTATCCCGAGGGACACGTAGAGTCGGCGAACAAAACGGCGGATATCGGGTTTTTGAAGGAAAAGGTGGAGGCCGGGTGTGATTTTCTGACGACACAGATGTTTTTTGACAACCATATTCTGTACAATTTCCTGTATCGGATCCGGGAAAGAGGGATCACCGTGCCGGTGGTAGCGGGGATCATGCCTGTGACCCATGTAAAGCAGGTTGCGAATATCTGCCGGATGTCGGGTACCTATCTGCCGGAACGGTTTAAGGCGCTGGTGGACCGGTTCGGGGACCGGCCGGCGGCCATGAAGCAGGCGGGGATCGCCTATGCGGCGGAGCAGATCATCGATCTGGTGGCGAACGGGGTGGAGCATATTCATGTGTACTCCATGAACCATCCGGATGTGGCGGAAAAGATCCGGGAGAATCTGTCGGAGATCCTGTAGGGCGCGGCAGGAGATCGTGAGGGACGGAATGGATGTCAATTACAGAGAGACACTGAGATATCTGGGATATAAGGATCGGCCCGCCGACGAAGCGGTGCTTGCCATGGTCCGGCAGTGCTGGGAGGAGCTGGAGCAGGCGTCGTCGCCGCGCTCTTTTTGGCGGGAATATCCGCTTTCGGTGGCGGGGGACGAGATCGATGCCTATGTTTTTCGGACGAAGAGCAGGGCGCTTGCCAGAAATCTTCGCGGATGCGGGCAGCTCCTGATATTTGCGGCGTCGCTGGGAGGCGCGGCCGATCTGCTGATCCGGCGGTACGAGAAGCTGCAGATGAGCAGGGCGGTGGTGCTCCAGGCAGCTGCGGCAGCGTATCTGGAGGATTATTGCGACCGGGTGAACGAAGAGATCCGGCAGCGATATGAGGCGGACGGACGGTACCTTCGCCCGCGCTTCAGCCCGGGCTACGGGGACTTTTCTCTGGAGTGCCAGCGGGAGATCGTCGGATGCCTGGAAGCGGGCAAGCGCGTGGGGATCACTCTCACGGACAATCTCCAGATGGTTCCGTCCAAGTCGGTAACGGCGGTGATCGGCGTGGGAAGGACACCGCCTGCGTGCGGAAAACAGGGATGCGCGGCCTGCGGGAAAACCGACTGCGCGTTTCGGACGGCGTGAATCCCGGACGGCCCGGATGCGCCGCAAAAGCGGCACGGCACATATCCGGACGGCGGGAGAGGAATATCCCTGATATATAAGAGAGGAATCGGGCTATGGGAATACTGGAGACGGTAAGAGAGAAAAAACTGTTTTTTGACGGAGGAATGGGAAGCCTCCTGGTAGAGAGAGGGCTGGCTCCGGGAGAGCTTCCGGAGACGTGGAATGTAACGCATCCGGATGTGATCCAGGAGATCCATATGGAGTATCTGCGCGCCGGAAGCAATGAGATCACGACGAATACGTTCGGGGCCAACGGACTGAAATTCGGGAGGGAAGGGGAGTTTTCCCTGAAAAGGCTGGTGAAGGCTGCGGTGGAGAACGCAAAAGCCGCCAGGGAACGGTATGCGTCGGAGAGCGGAGACGCCTCCCCTGTATATATCGGTCTCGACCTGGGTCCTACGGGAAAGCTCTTAAAGCCTCTGGGAGATCTCGACTTTGCAGAAGCATATGAGCTCTACAGGGAAGTAGTGATCTGCGGCGTGGAGGCGGGCGCCGATTTCGTTCTTGTGGAGACCATGAGCGACTGCTATGAGGCGAAGGCGGCTGTTCTGGCGGCCAGGGAGAACTGTGATCTTCCGGTGTGCGCCACCATGATCTTTGATAAAAACGGAAAGCTTCTGACCGGCGGGGATGTGGAATCCGCGACCGCCCTTCTGGAGGGCCTTGGGGTGGATATGCTGGGAGCCAACTGCGGACTCGGCCCGGTTCAGATGAAAGAGATCCTGAGAGAGCTTCTTAGAGTGGCGTCGGTCCCGGTGATCGTTAATCCGAACGCCGGACTTCCCAGGAGCGAGAACGGCAGGACGGTCTACGACATTGACGCGGACGAGTTCGCGGCCGTGATGGAGGAAATGGCGGATATGGGCGCCAATGTTCTGGGAGGCTGCTGCGGGACCACCCCGAAACATATTGCCGGGCTGGTGTCCAGATGCCGCGGCAAGAAACAGATCCTTCCCGCGGACAAGGACCGGACGGTCGTTTCTTCCTATGCCCGGACCGTGGTCATCGGATCTTCCCCGGTGCTGATCGGGGAGCGGATCAATCCCACGGGCAAATCCAGATTCAAACAGGCTCTCCGGGAGCACGACATGGAATACATCCTGCGGGAGGGGGTGACGCAGCAGGATCACGGGGCCCATATCCTGGATGTGAATGTAGGGCTTCCGGAGATCGATGAGCCCTCCGTGATGGAGGAAACGGTTCGCGAGCTGCAGAGCGTTATCGACCTTCCCCTGCAGATCGATACTTCGGACGCCTCCGCTCTGGAACGCGCTATGCGGATCTACAATGGCAAGCCTCTGGTCAATTCGGTCAACGGCAAGGAGGAGTCCATGAAAGCGGTGTTCCCGCTGGTGAAGAAATACGGAGGAGTCGTTGTTGCCCTGACGCTGGATGAATCGTAGATCTCCGAGACGGCGGAGGGAAGGATCCGGATCGCGAAAAAGATTTACCGGACGGCGGAAGGGTACGGGATCGCCCGGAAGGACATCCTGATCGACGCACTGTGCCTGACGGTCAGCTCCGACAGCAGAGGGGCGCTGACCACGCTGGAGACGCTGAGGCGCGTGCGGGATGAGCTGCACGGCAGGACGGTCCTGGGCGTATCCAATATTTCGTTCGGTCTGCCGCAGAGGGAGATCATCAATGCAGCGTTTTTCACGATGGCGCTGCAGAACGGCCTGAACGCGGCCATCATCAACCCCAATTCGGAGGCGATGATGCGCGCCTATTACGGCTCCAGGGTGCTGAT
This sequence comes from uncultured Lachnospiraceae bacterium, assembly GCA_947630085.1. Classification (GTDB taxonomy): domain Bacteria; phylum Bacillota; class Clostridia; order Lachnospirales; family Lachnospiraceae; genus UBA3402. Next base: position 6,502 of record CANRGP010000017.1, on the reverse strand, counting down.
GGACCAGGATCCTCAGTGCGCGGGATACATTTCCGCGTATGGAGGACAGACCGCGGCTGCCGGCGGCGAAACGGCGGGCGGGGTATCTCTGTCCGACAGTATCGGGCGCGGCCTTAAGGAGCGGGCCCGGGAGGCGGTGCGTGAGCTTCTTCCGGAGAGGGATCCTCTGGATATCATCAACAGGGAAATGATCCCGGCCCTGGATCGGGTGGGCAAGGGATTTGAGAAAGGAACGGTTTTTCTCCCCCAGCTGCTCATGAGCGCTGAGGCGGCCAAGGCGGCGTTTGAGGTCATCAAGGAGCAGATGAGCCGGACGGGCCAGTCCCGGCAGAAGAAGGGCAGGATCATCCTGGCCACGGTGAAGGGCGATATTCATGATATCGGGAAGAATATTGTGAAGGTGCTTCTGGAAAATTATGATTATGAGGTGATCGACCTGGGAAGAGATGTGCCGCCGGAGACGGTGGCGGAGGCGGCGGAAGCGTACCATGTCCCGCTTGTGGGCCTGAGCGCCCTGATGACCACCACGGTTCCCGGAATGGAGGAAACCATCGCGCTTCTCAGAAAGAGGACACCCTGGGTGAAGGTGATGGTGGGGGGCGCCGTGCTGACGGCCGATTATGCCGCGGCCATCGGAGCGGACCGGTACTGCAGGGACGCAATGGCCTCGGTCAATTATGCGGAGAGCATATTTGCGGAGCCGCGGGATTAAGGGCCGTTCAGCTGCGACCAGTCCGAACCCGTACATTCTTCGCGGCTGTAACGGGCTTTTTCGTAGAGACGGTGCAGATTTTCATCGAAAATACCCGAGTCCGATTCCAGCTCCCTGGGGGAAGCCCATTGCGGCGGAACCGAGGGGGCCTTTTTTTGTTTTCTGGCATTCAGGATTCTTTTTTTATAAAGCCTGCGTATCCGGGCGGAGAAGGAGAGGCGGGAACCCCCTTCCGTCTCCTTTTTGTCGGAGACGTCCCTTTCCGGGTGGGCGTTGATGCGCAGAGTGGGCTTCAGATAGATCTTTTCGTCCCGGTCCCAGTTCCGGGGCCGGGTAAAGAAGCGAAGGACCGCGATCACGGCTTCCCGGAGGATCAGAATAAGAAACGCTCCGATCAGCACATAGCCCAGGACCTCCACGATCCGGCTGAAGTTCTGCATCGCCGGGCTGGGCGGAGACGGCTCGCCGAGAATCTCCGGCAATGGCAGCGCGGCGGCGTCACCCTCCGGAAAATATCCCATATACCGGGTCTCTTCAGGAATTTCTATGGGAGGACGGTCCGCAAGCCAGTCGGCAATGGCCTTCCAGAGCGGATCTGTGGCCGCTGTGAGCAGGACAATGGACAGGAATACGCCGATGAGAAAGACCGTCATGCAGAAGGAATTTACATGAGAGATCTGTCTGACCGGAAGACGGTCCGTATCGCGGTTCAGCTCCAGAAACCGGTAGGAAGCATGGAGATTCTTGTGGATCAGAACGGCAAGGGCAAGGACAAGGCTTCCGATAAAGGCCGCCCGCTTCAGAAAGAGCGAAGGGCCCTCGAGGCCGTACGCCCCGACCCCGCTTCCGGCGATATAGCAGGAGACGAGAAAAAAGGCGATCAGGGAAAAAAAACCGCTGCGGGGCTTGGATATCCAGTAATTAAACCATTTGCGAATGACCATAAGGAACCTCCCATTCGTATATCCGGATCGGGCCGGGGCCGGGGATGCGGAGCTTTTCACCCGGACGCATGGGAAGTATCCAGACGGAGCCGGGAGAGTGTACGGCGGCCGCGCCAAAGGCGTCCGAGAGGGACTTCCTCTGGCCGGGAGAGATTAGAATGTAAAGGGAGTCGGGGGCAAGCACCTTTTCCCGCCCGCGGCAGAGCATGGAGATCAGGTTTTCCATGGACGTATCCGCGTCCTGCAGGGAACCGGCGATCCGAGCCCCGTTGACGGCGGTTTTCGATCCGGTGGAGCCGGCCGAGACCTGGATGCGCGCCAGAAGCTCCATGACGGCATGAAGATGTCCGCTGCCCGCGCCTGCTTCCAGCCGGGACGGCTCCCCCGTCAGGCAGTCGGCCCCGTTGCTGTAAATGGCGGCGGGGATTCCCCGGCCGATCAGGAACGCGGCTATGGAGCCGCAGAGACGGATCGACTCTTCGGTCAGGTCCGTGTCGGCAAAAATCCGGTCGGATTCGATATCCAGAAGGATCGCGGCCTTCTGCGATGAGGCAGGAGAGTAGACGTTGACCTGAAGCTCTCCGGTGCGGGCGGTCGCCTTCCAGTTGACGGTCCTGAGCGGGTCGTATGTCTCATAGGGACGAACGGACCGTATTTCAAAGGGATCCGAAAGGAGGGCGCGCCTTGCCAGCAGCTGTCCCAGAAGATCCCGGAGGGGAAGCTCAAGACGGAACGGGTCCGCGGGACGCGGATAAACGTACAGGGCAGTGTCAACCGGGACATTGGCCGCGCAGTGGTGGAGAAAGAAGAGATCATAGCTGACGAGATCCATCTCCCGGATCGGATAGTAGCCTCTTTTGGTGCAGGAGAATTCCAGCGTCCGCCGGATTTCCTGCCAGGGCATACAGGAAAAAACATCGCTGCGGTAATTCTGGTCCGTGATCCTGGAATTGGAGCCGGACAGGAACGGGAGCTCTTTTCCCATCCGGAATTTGACGTGCAGGATGGGGAGAGGCAGAAACTTCCGGTTGCTTACGGTTTCCACCAGGCGGGACGTCTCGCCCTCCACGGCGGCCGTATCGGAAAAGGAAAGATCCGCCGTAAGGCCCCGGCTCCACAACCGCCGGAAGAGCGCTCCCTGAAGCGCCAGAGCGGCCAGACATACGGCCAGAACGACAAAAAGCTTCATAGGCGTTTGCTCCAGTCTTCCGTCGGAAGAGGTACGGTGGAAAGAATACGGGTTATGGCCTCCGCGGCACAGGAGGCGGCGCCGAAGGTGCGCGCCGGGACCAGGCGGTGAGCCAGAACCGGGACGGCAAGGGCTTTGAGATCCTCCGGGACCACATAGCCGCGTCCGTTTACAAGCGCGAACGCCCGCGCGGCGCAGAGATAGGCCAGGCTTCCTCTGGGGCTTGCTCCGGCTGCGATCTGCGGGTCGCTGCGGGTGGCGGACACGATATCTACGAGGTAGCTCTCCAGAGCCGGATGGATATATACGTTGGCGGCGGCCTGTTTCAGCTCTTTGATCTGCCCGGCGCCGCAGACGGGCGTCAGGGCGGAAAGCGGGCTTGCCTGTCCGAACCGCCGCAAAATGGACAGCTCTTCGTCCTTATCCGGATATCCCATGGAGATCTGCATCATGAACCGGTCCATCTGCGCTTCCGGGAGGGGATAGGTCCCCGCCGTCTCTATGGGATTCTGGGTGGCGATCACAAGAAACGGATCGGCCAGCGGATAGGTTTCTCCGTCGATGGTGACCTGGCGCTCCTCCATGGATTCGAGAAGGCTGGACTGGGTGCGGGGAGTGGCCCGGTTGATCTCGTCGGCCAGGAGAATATTGGTGAATACGGGGCCCCTGCGCAGGACGAACCGGTTCTGCGCCTGATTGAAATAGTTGAGTCCGGTCACATCGGAGGGGAGAAGATCCGGCGTAAACTGGATCCGTGAAAACTGCAGATCCAGGCTTTTGGCCAGGGATTTGGCGAGCATGGTCTTTCCTGTACCCGGCACATCCTCCAGCAGGATATGTCCGCCGGCAAGAAGAGCCGTCAGCACCAGATCCACGCTTTCCTTTCTCCCGACGATCACTTTTCCGATATTGTCACGCATTGCCGATATCTGTTTTTCCGCTTCCATTCGCCGCCACCTCGTTCTTATCAGGATTCTCATACGGCGCTCCGGCCGTCCGAACTTGTTACATTATAACACTTTTTCAAAAAAGAAGAAATAAAAATATCATTGCCAGATCGGAGTAATAATGATAAGATAAGAAAGAATCAGGCAGCCCGGTCCGCGGACCGGTGAAACAGTACATATCAGGCAGGAGGAAAACTATGTTTCCTATTGTAAAAGCAGAGAAACTTGCCGACAGGATCTACCTGATGGAGGTTCAGGCACCGCGTGTGGCCAGATCCTGTCAGCCGGGCGAGTTTGTGATCGTAAGGACGGATGAAGCCGGGGAGAGGATCCCGCTGACCATCTGTGACTATGACCGGGAGAAGGGGACGGTTACCATCGTCATCCAGGAGGTGGGAGCCTCTACCGTCCGGATGTGCAGGCTGAAGGCCGGGGACGCGTTTGCGGATTTTGCCGGCCCGCTGGGCAATCCGTCGGAGCTCATAAAAGAGGATCCCGGGACCCTGAAGAATAAAAGGATAGTCTTTGTAGCCGGCGGGCTGGGAGCCGCGCCTGTTTACCCGCAGGTCAAGTGGCTCCATGAGCACGGCGTCAGCGCAGATGTGATCGTGGGCGCGCGGAACAGGGAGATGATCATTCTGGAGAACGAGATGCGCGCCGTGGCCGGCAATCTCTATCTGACTACCGACGATGGCTCCTATGTAAGAAAAGGCATGGGTACGGACGTCCTGCGCGAGCTCGTTGAAAAGCAGGGAAAGAAGTACGATGTCTGTATAGCCATCGGCCCCATGATCATGATGAAATTCGTCTGCCTGCTGACAAAGGAGCTGGGGATCCCCACGGTTGTCAGCATGAATCCCATCATGGTGGACGGTACCGGAATGTGCGGGGCCTGCCGCCTGAGCGTGGGAGGAAAGGTAAAATTCGCCTGCGTGGACGGGCCGGAGTTTGACGGGCATCTGGTAGATTTTGACGAAGCTATGAAACGGCAGCAGATGTATAAGACCCAGGAAGGGCGTGCTCTCCTCAGACAGCAGGAGGGAGATACGCATCACGGGGGCTGCGGGAACTGCGGAGGTGACAGATGATGGATATGACAAAAAAGGTGCCTGTCCGCGAACAGGACCCGAAGGTAAGGGCGGCCAATTTTGACGAGGTCTGCCTGGGATACAGTCAGGAGGAGGCCATGCAGGAGGCGTCGCGCTGCTTAAAGTGCAGGAACGCCCGCTGTATGGGAGGATGCCCCGTATCGATCAATATTCCCGGTTTCATAAAGGAAATAGAGAACGGGGATTTTGAAGCGGCGGCAGGAGTCATTGCCCAGGCGTCGGCGCTTCCGGCGGTCTGCGGCCGTGTCTGTCCGCAGGAGACACAGTGCGAGGGGGTCTGCGTGCGCGGGATCAAGGGAGAGGCCGTCTCCATCGGCAAGCTGGAGCGCTTCGTGGCCGACTGGTCGAGAGAGCACGGGATCGTCCCGAAGGCGCCGGAGAAGACGAACGGCAGGAAGGTGGCTGTGATCGGATCGGGCCCCTCCGGCCTGACCTGCGCCGGAGATCTGGCGAAGCTGGGATATGAGGTGACCATCTTCGAGGCCCTGCACCAGCCGGGCGGCGTTCTGATCTACGGCATCCCGGAGTTCCGTCTGCCGAAGGACACCGTGGTAAAGACCGAGATCGAAAATGTAAAGAAGCTGGGCGTGAAGATCGAGACGGATGTGATCGTCGGCAAGAGCGTCACCATCGACCAGCTTCTGGAGGAGGAGGGCTTCGACGCCGTATTTATCGGCTCAGGGGCAGGACTTCCCATGTTCATGGGGATCCCCGGTGAAAATGCCAACGGAGTATTTTCCGCCAACGAGTACCTCACGAGAAGCAATCTGATGAAGGCATACCGGGACGATTACGATACGCCTATCGCGGCCGGAAAGAAGGTTGCCGTCGTAGGGGGAGGCAACGTGGCGATGGATGCGGCGCGGACGGCCCTGCGCCTGGGCGCGGACGTACATATCGTGTACCGCAGGAGCGAGGCGGAGCTTCCCGCCAGGGCGGAGGAGGTCCACCACGCAAAGGAAGAGGGAATCATTTTCGATCTTCTCACCAATCCTGTGGAGATCCTGACGAACGAGAAGGGATGGGTCCGCGGGATGAGATGCATCCGGATGGAGTTAGGCGAGCCTGACGCATCGGGGAGAAGAAGACCCGTTCCCATAGAGGGATCGGAATTTGAGATGGAGCTGGATACGGTGATCATGTCGCTGGGGACATCCCCCAACCCGCTGATCTCCGGCACGACACCCGGCCTTGAGACGAACAGGAAAAAATGTATCGTGGCGGAGGGAGATACGGGAAAGACCACCAAGGACGGCGTTTTTGCCGGAGGCGACGCCGTTACTGGAGCCGCGACGGTGATCCTGGCTATGGAGGCCGGCCGGGCAGGAGCCAGAGGCATCCACCAGTACCTTTCCGAAAAGGAATAACCGAGGTCATGCCGTTTTTTCATCTATAATTTAAAGCATTTCGCAGATGTGTATACTCTGCGAAATGCCTTTTTTTACCGTTTCTTACTTTTTCGTGTCTTATTATACTACTACTGGAAAAGAAATGCAATAAATCGACCGAAAAAAAAGAAATAAAATTAAAAAATATGCCCCGCGAGACATCTTGCGAGGCACGTTTTCTTTTAAAGCGAGCGGATTCTGGCGTGGATCCTC
>CANRGP010000016.1 GCA_947630085.1 uncultured Lachnospiraceae bacterium | reverse complement strand
TCCAGGGGGTTCATGGCCAGGATGCTCCCGAACATATAGCTGCTGACATCCGTAGTCAGGCCCGTCGTCAGCGACGTGGCTACGATCCCCACGGCAAGCGCCCCGGCCGAGATCATGGCAATGGCCGCGTCGCTCTTCATCCTTCCGCTCTCCGTGATCCGCAGAAGAAGGAAGGCCGCCGCAACCACCACCGGGATCGACACCGGAAGCGGCGACCACCCCGCGGCCAGGGCCACCGAGAGCGCCCCGAAGGATACGTGAGAAAGGCCGTCGCCGATCATGGAATACCGTTTCAGGACAAGCGTCACTCCCAGAAGGGACGCGCAGAGAGAAACCATGATCCCCCCGACAAACGCCCTTACCAGAAACGGATATGACATCATTTCAAGAAAAAAGTCCATAACTGTCACCTTTTCAGTCACCTGTTGATATAGTCAGGATACAGAGGTTGCAGAGGTTACAGGTTATATCCCAAGGTAACTCCGCCCCACCCTGCTTTTCCGGTATTCCTCCGGAGTCCCGTAGAACAGGACCTGCTGCTGCAGATGGAGGATCTTTTTCGCCTGCCCGATCACATTGGCAAGATCGTGGGTCACCATGAGAATGGCGACTCCCTCGCCGCAGTTGAGGCGGCGCATCAGCTGGTAAAATTCCTGGATCGCCGACGGGTCAAGCCCGGTAATGGGCTCGTCCACGATCAGCATCCGGCTTGCGGCGCACAATGCCCTGGCGATCAATACCCTCTGCTGCTGTCCCCCGGACAGCTCCCTGTAACATTTTTTCTTCAGATCGGATATCCCGAGCTTCTCCATGGCCGACAGCGCCGTTTCCCTGTCCCGGGCGGAATAAAACGGCCTGCCGCCCCGGCGGCTCAGAGTGCCGGAAAGGACCACCTCATAAACGGTGGCCGGAAAATCTCGCTGCGCGGCGGTCTGCTGGGGCAGATAGCCGATGCCTGTCCTCTTCAGCTCGTCCGAGACGCGAAGCGTTCCGCCCGTCGGTTTGAGGAGTCCTAACAGCCCCTTGACCAGGGTGCTCTTGCCCGAACCGTTGGCTCCTACCACGCACAGATAATCGCCCTCGTCTATCTCCATCGTCAGGTCGATGACCGCGTCCGTATTTTCATATCCGAAATCCACATGGCTGCAGCTGATCAGCGTACTCATGAACCCAGTCCTTTTCTCAGATTCTCCACGTTCTGCCTCATAAGATCCAGATACGTCACCCCGTTCTCAAATTGCTCTCTTGTCACATTGTGGCAGGAATGAAGCAGAAGCGGCTCCGCGCCTGTTTCCTCCCCTATGATCTCCGCGGCCCGGGGGCTGGAGAGTTCCAGATAATAAACCGCGGGGATCCCCTCCTTCCTCACCTCGTCGATGAGGAGGGCAATGGTCTTTGCGCTGGGCTCCGTGTCCGTGCTGCATCCGGAAAACGCCGCGCGGTACTCAAGCCCGTATTCCTCCGCCAGATAGCGGAACGGAAACCTGTCCGCCACAATGATCTCCCTGTGGAGCCCCTGGCTGCACACCCGGGAAAATTCCTCGTCCAGCGCGGCAAGCTCCTTTCGGTACGCCTCCGCCCTTTCCCCGTAAAACGCCGCCCCCTCCGGGTCGGCCAGGGAAAGCACATCGGCGATGGCTTCTACGATCCGAATGGCATTGGCCGGGGACGTCCAGATGTGTTCGTCGTACTCGACGTCCGAGTGGGCCTCGCCGCCGTGGCCGCGGCTGTCTTCCATGCCCGGCACGGTCTCCTCCTCTACCGCATCCACATAATCCATCATGGCGGCCACTATCGTGTCCGATACGTCTACCGCTTCGAGGACGCGGCTGACCCAGGTCTCCATCTCGCCCCCGTTGATGATCAGCACATCCGCCTCCTCTATGGTTCTCATATGGGCGGGAGTCGGTTCAAAGGAATGGCTGTCCATCCCCGCGGGGACTACCAGCTCCAGGTCTACCCGGTCCCCGGCGATCTGGCGGACAAAATCATAATAAGGGAACAGCGTCGCCGCCACCTTCAGCTTCCCGTCGGGAGAAGCGGCATCCGCGGCCCCTTCCCCCGGTCCGGCCGGCCCTCCCGCGCATCCGGTCAGGACGACCGCACAGGCAAGCATACCTGCCAGCCACCGTCTTCCGATCATAGGATCTCTCCCTGTCCCGCGGCATCGTATACCCGCTCGATGATCGCCGCGGCCTTGAGTCCCTTTTCGATGATATAGCGGTACTCCGGCGTCACATACCGGTACTCGGACTCCAGGAACGGCCTGTCGTCCAGAAACGCGCAGGATAAATGATACATATAATATTCGCCGTCGATATGCTCCTCAGCCAGAAGCTCCCCCTGAAAACGCATATCGTCCGTGTTCTCCTCCCGGCCCAGGGCCATATCGTTCAGCGTCTGGAGCATAACCGCGAAATGCTCCTCGTCCCACGCCGACAGGTACATACACTTGCAGAGCCCCTTGGAAAAAAACGGGTACTCTCCGTAGCAGTCCAGAAGCTCCTGAAAACGTGTCAAATGCTCGGAGCTTTCAAACATCTGCGCCTGTATCAGCGCGTTCAGACAGTCTTCCGCCTTCATACTCTTCCTCCCGAATCCGATAACAACCGAAAGTTCCGTATTGTTTTCATTATAACGCCTTTCGTCGATTCTGTCATTCATTTTTTATGCCCGCCCGGTATAAAAAATACAACGTGCAGCCCCCGGCCGGTCTTTTTCGGGAAAGCTGCACGTTGTTCTGTTATTTCCGGGGAACTGCGCCCCCGGGGGATCCTGCGGGGCAGGGATCCCGCTATACTGTTTTTGCCGCGCTCAGATGCTCAGCCATCCAAGCATCCGGCCGGCCCAGCAGATCAGTCCGAGCGTCCAGCTGGCCAGGATGCCGTAGAGGATCACGGGTCCCGCTATGGTAAAGATCTTCACGCCGATCCCGTAAACCTGTCCCTCCACCTTGTACTCAATGGCCGGCGACACCACCGAATTGGCAAATCCGGTGATCGGCACCAGAGCGCCCGCGCCGCCCCATTTGACGATCTTCGGGTACAGATTGAACCCGGTCAGAAGAATGCTTCCCAGGATCAGCGCGAGAAGGTTCCAGGACGCCGCCGTCTCCTGCTCCATCTGAAACGAATACTGAAGCCAGTTCATAACGCACTGGCCTGCCGTGCAGATGATCCCGCCTGTGATAAAGGCGCGCAGCATATTCTTCCAGAGCGGATGAGAGGGAGTGACCTCCTTCACATACTGGTTATACGACTGTTTATTGATCTCCATATTTTTCCTCCTGTTAGTTTGCGGTCCTTTACGACGCTCCCATCTGGCGTGAAAAATAGATCAGCGCTCCGAACAGCTTTCCCGCGGCGATCCCCAGGATCAGGTACTGGAATCCCACCGCCAGATGGATCCTTCTTGTGATAACCGGCAGAGTCTTTACCGTCTCCGCCAGGGACATGATCAGGCAGCCCACGAAGATCCCGCAGGAGAGGCCGAATACAACAAGAAGCGGCGTGCCTCCCAAAGGGATGGGGAATTTAAATATATCCGCGGCGTTGCCCGCCGTTCCTCCCAGAATGATCAGTGTCTCGTAAAGGAGAATATGATTTCTCGTCTTGGTCTTCCCGATCAGCCTGGGAAACACTCCGATTATCGCGAGAAAGGCAAAGATGCCCGCCGCGATGATGCCGCCGGCGCTCAATCCAAGAAAAGCCAGAAAGATCATCTTAAGTAACATCCACACCCGACTCCTTTCTCCCTTCATTCTGGATGAGCGTCTTGGTTATATTGTCTTCATAGAGACGCATCTCCACCTCCAGCGGCGTGGGATCCGTGTTGAGCTTCCATACGGAAAAATGATTGAAGAATACCAGGATCCCCACCGCCAGGCCCACGGAATACGTCAGCTCCAGCACCGAAAAGGATGGCGCCTGGTTCCCCAGGACGGCCGCGTAAAGCCCGGCGAAGACGTCGGTAACACTGGCGTCATTGTTGAAGGTCATGATGGCGAAGGCCGCCCCGCAGAAGCAGACCACGCATACGCCCAGAGTTTTGATCCACTGGAAAAAAAGTCTGGCCTTTTTGGGCTTCTGATAATCAATGACGAAATCCGTACCGCCCAGGTTTGTAACCTGGACAGCCGGATCGGTCTCCGTGATTTTCCGGATGACGTCCACCACATCTTCCACGTACCTTCTGTCTTTGTCCTCCCGCACGGTGCGGATCTTAATCGCGCCGCACTTGGCGAGGACCGTGCTGTCGTCGGAATAAAGCTTGGCCACGTCCTTCAGGAAAACCTCCTTTTTGTGCACCGCCGTGATCTCATTCAGTTTCATATAGAGGGCTTTGCTCATACCAGCATCCCCCCGGAATACCGTTGCGTTTCCGCCGCCAGAATCAGAAAATACGCCGCCGCGGCCGTCAGGATGACAAGCATAACGATAAGCAGCACGGCCACCCATTTATTCTTTAAAAATTCCATACTCTCACTTCCTTGTCCCGGGATGATAGTGATAGTATGGATCAGAAAATGCTTTTTTATCCTGCGAAAATTTTCTGACGCATCTGTTTTAATATCTTTTTTTCAAGGCGCGATACCTGGACCTGCGATATTCCCAGGGCTCCCGCCACCTGGGACTGCGTCTGGTTCTCAAAATATCTGCGTACAATGATCGTTCTTTCCTTTTCCTCCAGCTCGGTCAAAAGGCTCTGAAGCATCATCCGGTTCAGGAGCTTTTCCTGCGCCTCGTCCTTGTCCTCGATCCTGTCCATCAGCCGCAGCCCTCCGTCTTCTCCGGGGCCTGCCGGCTGGTACAGCGATTCCACTTCGGCCCCCGCTTCCAGTGACGCTGCCACGTCCTCGCGGCTCACCTCCAGATGTGAGGCGATCTCGTCGATGGTGGGCTCCTTTCCGCCGGATGCCGTCAGCTCCTCCCTGGCAGCCCTCACACGCATTCCCAGCTCCTTTACGGACCGGCTCACCTTGATGAGCCCGTCGTCCCTGATAAAACGCTTGATCTCCCCGGCGATCATGGGGACCGCATACGTAGAAAAGCGGACCTCATAGCTCAGATCGAATTTGTCAATGGCTTTCATCAATCCGATGCTGCCGATCTGAAACAGGTCATCCATTTCGTATCCCCGGCCCGAAAATCTTCTTACGATACTCCAGACAAGCCCCATATTGTCAAATACGAGCTGGTCCCTGGCCGCTTTATCTCCCTGGTGTGCCCTGACGATCAGCACCATCGCATCATCCATGTTCTCACCCGCCGATTCTTTTTTTCATGGTGACGGCGGTCCCCTTTCCCGGTTCCGACCACACCTCCACCTGGTCCATAAAGGCTTCCATGAATGCGAACCCCATTCCCGAGCGTTCCCCTGTGCAGTCGGTGGTATACATAGGCTCCATCGCCTTCGCCACATCCGCAATGCCTGCGCCGCTGTCCCTCACGGTCACGGTCAGCTCACGGCCTTCGGCCGCCGCCTCTATGTAAATGCTCCCTTCTCCGCCCCGGTAGCCGTGGACCACTGCATTTGTGACCGCTTCCGAGACAGCTGTTTTTATGTCGTCGATCTCCTCGAGGGTCGGATCCAGCCGGCTGGCGAACACCGCCACAACCACGCGGGCAAATGATTCGTTGCGGGAATCGCTCCCGATCTCCAGCCGCATCGTCTCCTTCTTTTTTTCTTCCTTCTTTGTTTCCGTCACGCCGGTGTCCGGCTCCCGTTTTTCCACTCCGTTCATACCGATCCGCCTTTCTGCATTTGATTGCGATCTTCCTCTCACGCCCTGCCGCAAACGGCCCGATGCCGTTCCTCTTCTCTGTCCTATCCGGCCACGGCGGCTTCCTTCGTCTCATACTGCGGCACAAGCCTCGTGATGCCTCCGACGGCAAGGATCCTGAGGACCTGCGGCTTTGCCCCGTATATGGCCACCGATCCCCCGCTCCTCTGCATCTGTTTATACCGGTTCAGAAGGATCCCGATCCCCGCCGAATCCATAAAAACGGTCCTTGAAAAATCAAACACGATCTTGGATACATAGTTCTCCGAGAGGAGAAGATCCGTCTCGTACCGCAGGTCCCTGGAATTATGGTGATCCAGCTCCTTCGGCATATGAATGACCAGCACCTGTCCTCTCGCCTCATACAAAAACGACATTTCTTCCACTGCATTTCTCTCCCTTCGACATTTTTTACATAAAAAAGAAGATGTTCCAAAGCTGTTTCTCTGGTACATCTTCTTTCTTTTCTCTTTTGTATCCGAACCGTGATCAGTATCCTCTCGCCGTGCGGGCCTGCTGCGCCAGCTCCGAATCCGGATCACTCATAATGATCTGTCCAAAAAGCTCGTTGGCCGTGTCATCCTCCCCCTTGCCCTGATAAACCATAGCCATATCATAAAGCACCTGGGGATTGTCCGGCCGGATGGCAAGGCTCTTCTGGTACCATGCAATAGCCTGATCGGGATCACCCTCGTCCCGCGCCCTGCTGCCCAGATCCGCCAGGACCTGATATCCGGATTCCTCCATATCCTCCCGGATCTCCCCGATAATGGCCTGCATCGGCCCGTCGGTGATCTGTGTCCCGTCCAGGTCCGAATACAGCTGGACGGCCGTCTCAAAGTCATCCAGCCGATATGCCCTCAGGATCTGGACAAGCTGCTGGTACTGCCTGATGATCCCCCCGTTTTCCTCCTCGATCTCAGACAGGCGGCCCTGAGCTTCGTCCCGCTCTTCCCGGAAGGCGTCCCGCTCCTTTGTGAGCGAATCGATATCCATATTCTTCTGGTTCAGCTGTTCCAGCACGCCGTTGATCTCCTGATTATGGGACTCGTTCAGCTTTTCCTCCTGCGACGGCATGATCAGGAAAAATACAAAGGCCGCTCCGATGGCAAGTCCCGCGACGATGTGCAGGATGGTCTGCCAGCCCGTATTTTCCTTATAGGACGGCGGAAGGATGATATCGTCGTCCTCCATCTGATGATGGGAGAAGGCGTTCTTCAGCTTCCGTTTTTCCACATCGGCCCTTCCCGTATTCTTCTTGACAATGGACATATACCAGGAGGCCCGCGGATTGTTCCTGTCGATCTGAAGCACCTTATACAGGGATTTCCCCGCCTTGCCGTAATCCTCCTGCCCCATATAGAGAAGGGCCAGGAGCATATGGGCCTGGATGTAATTGGGCTTATGCTCCACCACCCGCCTGAGCTGCAGGATCGCCAGCTGGGCATTGTCATTCTGTGCCTGAACAAGCGCCTGGTTGTAGCGGCGGATGTGTACGCTCTCGTCCTCCAGCCTGCCCGGGCTGCCCTGGATCTCATGGAGATAATAGCTGGCCCGGTTGTGCTCCGGCTGCAGATTGCTGCTGACAACCCACTGGAGCAGTGCCTGGGCCGTCTCCCCCACCTCGTAACAGATCAGCCCCAGGAGATTGCGCGCGTCCGTATTGTACTTATTGAACTGCAGGCTCTTCTTCAGGCATTCCGCAGCGCCCGTCAGATCACGGATCTGCGCCTTCTCCAGCCCTCTGTTATAGAAAACGTTGGAAATGCGGCTGCATCTTTGCGTATCATTCATCACTCTGCTCTTTTCCTTCTTTGTTCCTCACGCCCTGCTTCACCATATCCATCAGCAGGTCCGACATATCGGTAAGGTCGCCGTTTATAATGGCGTCCTCCACTTCCTCCACTTCAAGGCTCGGCTTAAAGCGGCTGAGTTCCTCTTCAAAATTTATCATTGCCGTTCTCCTTTCGGATCCGTCCGCGCAGCTCTCCCACAAGATGCAGAGAACCCACGCAGAAAGCCATATCTCCTTCGAGATTCTTCAACAGCTCGTCCAGAGCCTTCCCCGGCTCGTCAAATACCAGAACCGGGCACTCCGTCTCCCGGCGGAAGGTCTCCGCCAGTTCCCCGGCCGCCGCCGCCCTTTCTTCGGGAAGGGTCGTAACGATCACCCGGCGGAAGCGCACCTTCCTGCACAGGTACCGTATCATCCCGTCGTATTCTTTATCCGACATTACCCCGAACAAAAGGGATATGGGCCTTCCGCTCTCCTTCTGCATCCGCGACATGGTTCGGGCGATCTCCCGGATCCCGCCCATGTTGTGGGCGCCGTCCAGGAATACTCCCGGCAGGATCTCCTCCATACGGCCCGGCCATGCGGCGCATCGGATCCCGCGGATCACATCTCCCGGAGAAAACCAGCAGATCCCGTAACTCCGAAGCACGCCTGCCGCCCGAACGGCGAGCGCCGCGTTCATCATCTGGTACTCTGCCCGGGACGGCACGGAGATCACCACCTGGCCCCCGTCCACGGTGCTCACCGCAACGTCCGTGCCTCTCCCGCTGCGGCCGAGCAGCCGGAAGCTGTTTTCGTCCGTGGGATAAAGAGCGCACCCCAGCTCCCGCGCCCTGGCCTCGATCACCCGGGCGGCCTCCCCGCAGGATGCGTCGTAGACCACCGGGACGCCGGGTTTTATGATGCCGGCCTTTTCTCCGGCGATCTTCCCGACGGTATCTCCCAGATACTGCATATGATCCAGGCTGATCGACGTCAGTACGGTCAAAACCGGCCTGCGGATCACATTGGTCACATCCAGGCGCCCTCCGAGCCCGGTTTCCAGGATCACAAAATCCGGAGCGGTCCGGAGGCAGATGCACAGGAACATATAGAACAGGAACTCAAAATACGTGGGAGGCTGGAACCCTCTCTCCGTCATACGGTCGGACAGGCTCTTTACCCTGCCGAAGGCATTCTCAAAATCCTCTTCCGAAACCAGCTCCCCGTTGATGAGGAACCTCTCCCTGACGCTCTCCAGATGAGGTGAGACAAATGTGGCCGTGGTATGCCCGGCTTCGCGGAGCATGGAGGTCAGATAGGCGCAGACAGAGCCCTTGCCGTTGGTTCCCGCCACATGGAGGATACGCATGGAACCGTCCGGATCGCCCAGTTCCTCCAGATAGCGCCGGACATCCTCCAAAGTATTCTTCCTGTCAGCCCACATGGGGATCCTGTTCAGATATTCTTCCGTTTGATTCATCCGTGTTCCCTCGGTCAAAATGCCATTTGTTCTCAACATCCTATATTATAATATATGGATCGTTCGATGCCAACCGGAATTTTTCGCAGAATCCGACATTTATCCTGATTTTGCGAAGAGATCCCTCAAAAACCGGCTGCGCGCGCCGGATTCCGGCTGATCCGCGCTTGCAATTCTCCTATGAAGCTGATATACTTTTCCCGAAATGATCCGGCCGCATCACGGGAGCCGCGCTCACAACGGGAGCCGCGCTCACGACGGGAGCCGCATTTACAATGGGAGCCGCGCTCACAGCGGGAGCCGGAACAGGAAAGGAAAGACGAACATGGATATAACTGTCAGAGCATACCGTCCCGAAGACGAATGCCGCATGATAAAAATATGGAACGAGGTGGTGGAGGAGGGGATCGCCTTCCCCCAGGAAGAGCTTCTTGACTCCGAATCCGGGAAAGCATTTTTTGCGTCCCAGAGCTTCTGCGGAGTCGCCCAGGATGCCGCGGGCCATATCCTCGGCCTGTATATCCTCCATCCCAACAACGTCGGGCGCTGCGGGCATATCTGCAACGCCAGCTACGCCGTCCTGCGTGAATCCCGCGGCCTTCATATCGGAGAGGCACTGGTAAAAGACTGTCTGGACCGGGCGGGGAAGCTGGGCTTTCGGATTCTGCAGTTCAACGCCGTTGTCGCCTCCAATATCCATGCAAGACACCTGTATGAGCGTCTCGGCTTTTCACAGCTGGGAACCATTCCGGGAGGTTTTCGCATGAAGGACGGCCGGTATGAGGATATCTGTCCCTACTACCGAAAACTGTAAAAACGGGCGGCCGCAGGATATACAGTGGACGGCGGCCGCCCGTTTTCTTCTTTGTTTTCCTCTTCCGCACCCGGCACAGCCGGGCCGGTCTTTCTGTCCCGTTACCGCAGCCGGGCCGGTCTGTCCTTTCTGTCCGTTACCGCAGCTGGGCCAGTCTCTCCTTCACCTGCTCCATCATCTGCTCATACTTCTCTTTCTTTTCTTTTTCCTCCGCGATCTTGGATGCAGGCGCCTTGCTGACGAAGTTCTCATTGTTCAGCATCCCGTTGACACGGGCCAGCTCGTTCACAAGCCTTGCCTCTTCCTTTTCCAGTCTTTCGATCTCTTTCGCCACATCCACCAGTTCCGCCAGGGGGATATAAATAGATGCCTGGGCGATCACCGTCGATACCGCATTTTCCGGGATCCCGGCCTTATCCGCCTGCAGACTGACCCGGCTTGCGTATCCCAGCATGGTGAAGAACGCCCTGCTTCTCTCAAAGATATCCAAAAGCTCCGGCTGCTCGGAAACCACATAGACGTGAGCCTTTCTGCTGGGCGGCACATTCATGGAGGTCCGCACGGTGCGGATCGCCCGGACCGCGTCCTTGATGATCTCCATCTCGGCCTCTTCCTTCGCGAAATTCCACGCCTCGCGGTACACCGGCCAGGATGAGATCATGATGGAGTGCTCCGCGCTCTCGCTCTCCGTCACCGTCCCGTCGGGATGCATCTGCGCCACGGTGATCGTCTCATTATCGTCCAACAGGTTACAGAAGATCTCCTCTGTGATAAACGGGATGTAGGGATGCAGAAGCTTTAACGACTGGATCAGCACGGTCTTAAGCGTCCAGATCGCCGCCGTATGGGTCTTGTCGTCGTCGTTCCAGAGACGGGCCTTGACCATCTCAATGTACCAGTCGCAAAACTCCTCCCAGACAAAATCGTACACCTTCTGCAGCGCGATCCCCAGTTCATATTTGTCAAGGTTACAGGTTACATCCCTGGTCAGCGTATTGACGCGGGAAAGGATCCATTTGTCCGCCGGCGTGAGCGGTTCCACACTGCTGCAGCCCACGCAGGTCCCTTCCGCGCCGTTTGCCGCCGGGCAGGGCCTGACTCCAAAGGCAATGTCGTAAGCGTAAAGCTGTTCCGGAGACGTTTTCTCCAGATTCATCATGATGAAGCGGGAGGCGTTCCAGATCTTGTTGGCAAAATTGCGGCTGTTCTCCACCCGTTCCCAGTAGAAACGCATATCATTTCCGGGGGCGTTGCCCGTCACCAGCGTCATGCGCAGCGCGTCGGCGCCATACTTATCGATAACCTCCAGAGGATCGATGCCGTTTCCCAGGGATTTGCTCATCTTGCGCCCCAGGGAGTCGCGGATCAGGCCGTGGAACAGTACCGTATGGAAAGGCTTCCGGCCGGTCTGCTCATACCCGGAAAAGATCATGCGGATGACCCAGAAGAAGATGATATCGTATCCGGTCACCAGCACATCCGTCGGATAAAAATATTTCAGGTCCTCCGTCTGCTCCGGCCATCCCAGCGTAGAAAACGGCCAGAGTGCGGAAGAAAACCAGGTGTCCAGCGTGTCCTCATCCTGATTCAGGCGCGTGCTCCCGCACTTCGGGCATTTCTCCGGGCGGGTCTTCGACACCGTCATCTCACCGCAGTCGGCGCAGTAGTAGGCCGGGATCCTGTGGCCCCACCAAAGCTGCCGGGAAATGCACCAGTCGCGGATATTATCGGTCCAGCTGAAGAAATTCTTCTCCATACGCTGGGGGAGCAGCGTGATCTCGCCGCTCTTCACGGCTTCCACGGCGGGCTTGATCATTTCCGACATCTTCACGAACCACTGGGGCTTGATCATGGGCTCCACGGTGGTTCCGCAGCGGTCATGAGTGCCAACGGCATGGGTGTGGGGGACAACCTGCACCAGAAGGCCCAGGGCGTCAAGATCCTCGACCATCGCCTTGCGGGCCTCGTAGCGGTCCATACCGTCATATTTGCTCCCCGGCAGATTGATGGTCGCGTCGTCGTGCAGGATATTGATCTCGGCCAGATTGTGGCGTTTCCCCACCTCAAAGTCATTGGGATCGTGGGCCGGAGTGATCTTCACGCAGCCGGTCCCGAATTCCCTGTCCACGTAGGAGTCGGCGATCACCGGGATCCGGCGCCCTGTCAGCGGCAGCTCCAGCATTTTCCCGACAAGGTCCCGATAACGCTCGTCGTCCGGGTTTACGGCCACCGCCGTATCGCCCAGAAGCGTCTCCGGGCGGGTCGTGGCGATCTCCACAAAGCGCCCCTCCTCGCCTGCAATCGGATAATTGATATGCCAGAAATGGCCTTCCTGGTCCTCGTGGACCACTTCCGCGTCGGAAATGGATGTCCGGCACACCGGGCACCAGTTAATGATGCGGCTGCCCTTGTAGATCCATCCCTTCTCGTACAGGCGCGTAAATACCTCAAGGACCGCCTCCGAACAGCCGTCGTCCATGGTGAACCGCTCCCGGTCCCAGTCGGCTGACGATCCCATCTTATGCAGCTGGTTGATGATGCGGCCTCCGTACTCTTTACGCCAGTCCCAGCATTTTTCCAGGAATCCGTCGCGGCCCAGATCTTCCTTCTCGATGCCCTGCTTCTTCAGGCTGTCGATCACCTTCACCTCGGTGGCAATAGCCGCATGGTCCGTACCCGGCTGCCAGAGGGCTTCATAACCCTGCATCCGGCGGTAACGGATGATGATGTCCTGCATCGTATTGTCCAGGGCATGGCCCATATGCAGCTGCCCTGTGATGTTGGGCGGCGGCATCACGATAGTGAACGGCTTCTTGTCCGGATTGGGCTTCGCCCTAAAATATCCGCGGCTCATCCAGCGGTCATACAGCTCGCTCTCGATCTTAGCGGGATTGTAGTTTTTTTCCAACGTCTTCATTGAATCAAGTCTCCTTTTTCTTGTATTATGTCCCTTACATCTGGTGTCTTACCACCGCGTACTCGTCTCCGCAGCGATAATACGGGCACTGGAATGACCGGTCCGTCAGCAGACGTCCGTAATCGTCCTCATCCATATCGACATCGCACACATACTCCTCGCAATCCTCGTCATAAACCAGATTGGCGCAGCTGTCGCAGCTCGTCTCCGTTCTCTTTTTTCTCACGCCTGCCTGCACCGGATCACCTCCCTTTGCTCCGCGCCGCGATCGTCCGCCTCCACAAAAAAAGGCCCCTGCATGACTTCTCATGCAAAGGGCGAATCATCGCGGTACCACCTTTGTTCACGGGACACGACCGGCGTCCCGCATCTCTCACGGCCCTCTAACGCAGGCCACACGAAAACGGTTACTGTACGCGGCTTCCTCTCCCCGCGGCCGTCAAATACGGCCCTGCGGCGCATATGGCATCCTTCCGCGCGGTTCCCCGTCCCGGCTCCGAAGCGACCTTCCATCCGCACTTTCCCGGACCGCTTTCCACCCGATGAGCTGTCCTCTCTGTCAGGGTTACGGATGTACTCCTCTTCATCTCTGCCTTTATCAACACACATCATAAACCACAAGCGGGGAGCTTGTCAAGGCTTTTCTGCGCCGCTTTACTGTATCGCCGCGGCCCAGGCTTTTCTGCGCTTCTGCCTGTTCCGGATGAGGAGATAGCAGATCAGATGTACCCCTCCCGTCAGCGCCCAGGAAACCGGATAGGAAATATACAGGGTGCGGAGCGAGCGGTTCATGGCAAAAACGGTATAGATCCAGAAAATGCGGAACCCGCAGGCGCCGGTAATGGATACGATCATGGGCGGCACGGAAAATCCTACGCCGCGCAGTCCTCCTACCATCACATCCATCATCCCGCAGAGATAATATGTCGTGCAGATGACCCACATTCGGTTCATTCCGTACTGGATCACTTCAGGCTCCGAATTATATATGCTCAGGAGCTGCCGTCCTGCCAAAAGAGCCCCCGCGCCCAGAGCGGCCCCGATAACCAGCACCAGCCCCTCGCAGTACCACATGATCCTGGCGATGCGCTTATCGTTGCCCACCCCGTAATTCTGGCTCACGAAGCTGAGCGCCGTCTGGTAGAGGGCATTCATAGCCGTGTAAATAAAGCCCTCGATATTGGAGGCGGCCGTATTGCCGGCCATTGCCACGGAACCGAACGAGTTCACGGACGACTGGATCAGAACATTGGATACGGAAAATACAGCGCCCTGCAGCCCCGCCGGAAAACCGATGCGGATGATCCCGAACAGCTTGTGCTTTTCAATCCGCAGCTTTCGCAGTTCGAGGCGGTACATCGAATCCGTGCGCAGCAGGCAGAGGACCACCAGAAACGCGGAAATGCACTGGGAGATCACGGTGGCCAGAGCGACTCCCGCCACACCCATGGAGCATACGATCACGAAAAACAGATTGAGGATAATGTTGACGACTCCGGCAATGAACAGATAGTACAGCGGCCGCCGCGTATCTCCCACTCCGCGAAGCACGGCGCTCCCGAAATTGTAGATCAGGGTCGCCGGCATACCGACGAAATAGATCTTCATATAGATAACCGAAAGGGGAAGCACGTTCTCGGGCGTCCCCATCATGGTCAAAATCGGTTCCGATACCAGGAATCCCACGGCGATCAGGATCACGCCGCTGACGGCGGCCACAACCATGGAGGTGTGAACCGTGTCCGACAGCTCTCCCTCCTGCCGGGCCCCGAAGTAGCGGGCCACAAGCACATTCGTCCCGACGGAAAGCCCCATGAACAGGTTGATTAAAAGATTGATCAGCGCGGAGGTGGATCCCACCGCCGCCAGCGATTCGCTTCCCGCGCAGCGTCCGACCACCACAATATCGGCGGCATTGAACAAAAGCTGGAGAATACCGGAGAGCATCAGGGGAATGGAAAACAGAATGATTTTGGAAAACAGCGGCCCGCTGCACATATCGATCTCATATGTCTTCGCCGCCTTTTTCTGCGTGCTCATTTTCATACTTCCTTTCAAGATCCGCCCCCATACGGTTTTTACATGAGGGCGCTTCAAACGATTATAGCATAAAAAGAAAATCCTGCAACCATTTTCTTCCACATTTTAAAAAGAATTCCACAGGCGTTTTCTTCCGCATTTTACGGCGCTTTCGCACGCGCGCGCCGCTCATATCCCGACGCGCTCCGGAAATACTAATTCCGTCGGATCTACCGGACATCCGGCCCGAAAAACAAATCCGAAAACGGAGGGAACCATGCTTCTGGCAATCACCGCCTACATCCTCATTCCCATATATACGCTGCTCTTTGTCGGCGGAAGCGACTGGATATCATCCAACATTTCCGTCATCGGCAATATCCCCGGCAGGCAGATCGCCTTCCTGGGTCTTGGCATTCTGATCGGTCTGTACTACCGCATTGTGCTGGGCCGCCTCCTCGGGCATCTTCCCAGGCACAAAAAAGAGAGCCGCATCCTGCGTCTCTCCCTTCTGTTTTTGCTTCTCTCCATCATCACGCCTTACCTTCCGGCACAGGTGCCGCTGCCCTCGCTCCTCCACGTCCTGTTTGCGTCGGTCTCGTCCGCGCTTCTCATCGCGTGCCTGTTCTGCCTGATCTGGCGGCTCTCGGCGCTGTCCGGCGACGCCAGATGGCTGCTGCGTCCTTACCGCTTCCTCTTTCCCGCGGTATTATGTATCTGCGCGCTTCTTCTGTTTCTGGCCGGCATCGTGAGCAGCGCGATGGAAGTCTTTTTCATCATTGCCACCACGGTCATGGTGCAGAGGCTATACCGGAGATTTACGGAAGC
The DNA here is from genome assembly GCA_947630085.1 of uncultured Lachnospiraceae bacterium. Lineage (GTDB taxonomy): Bacteria > Bacillota > Clostridia > Lachnospirales > Lachnospiraceae > UBA3402. Next base: position 20,574 of record CANRGP010000016.1, on the reverse strand, counting down.
GTTCTCCTGTTCAAGATATAACCGAAGCATCCGCTGAAGGTGTCTGTTTCTTTGGCTGATCAGCCACAAGGCACAAATTGCAGCTATTTTAATTATGGAATCTGTCAGTCAGGATTTGGTTGATGATAAACAGAGGGCATGAGATAAATTAACTATTATTTTCCGTTTTTCCCGCAGCTTTCAGCATCGTTTTGCGGCGGATCTCGCCAAGTAATTTATGCACGGTAGTGCCGGGACACATTTCCGAAGGCTTCTCCACGCCGCCTTGCAAGTACCCTTGTAACCTTTTATCTGCAATTTGGATTGCCCGGTCTTCGTTTCCGAATCGATTAAGGATTGCATAGATCTGCGCATTATCCTTATGATATTCCTGACCAGTCCGCTGTTCAAAGGTTTCCGCAAATCTCCTGCAGCATACCACGGAGTCACTATAGGAATGCATCTTTCCGAAATATGCGTCAAACCAGATTTCAATGCAGGGGTTAGACCAGCCGACGCTGACTCCCTCTTTCTGCGCGGTTTTGATGATGTCATCAAAATCCGTGACCCTATCCCTGTCAAAAACAATCCAGGGCTGTCCATATTGCGGCTCAAGAGCCGCCTGCTCTTTACAGGTTTTAACCAGTTTCTGCGTTTTTGCTTTGGATACCTTAATAACAATACGCCCTTGCAGTTCTTTGGGAAGAGAATCCCGGAGACCATAAAGGTACTTTTCTTCGGTTTCTTTGGCGTCGGTTACAATGAAGTAGCAGCCAAGATCCGGGATTCTTGTTTTGAATGTTTCTCTGGATTTTCTTTTTCCTGTCCTGTCTGGTCTCGCCATACTTACTCCTCCTTAAACATATCAAAACATTTAAGAACCGGAATTGCTCCGTATTTGCCAAGAAGATAATTTTTCTCGTAGCTCTCGTCCTTTCGTATTTTTGAGCCATCGCCATCGATAAAATCAGCAAGGGAATAAAGCGTTGACACTCCGGACGGAGCTTTCTCCGTAAACCATATTTCATCTCTGCGCAGCAGATTGTTGGACAGCTGCCATGAATCATGCGTGGTAAATACGAGCTGCGCGTGGTTTGGATTGGTTTCCGGATTCAAAAACAGGATCAAAAATCCACGTACAAGCAGCGGATGCAGCCTTGCGCTCAGCTCGTCAACAAAAAGAACACTTCCTGTATTTAATGTATCCTGCAAAGCCGGATATAAGGCAAACATTTTCAGAGTACCGTCAGATTCCTCCTGCAAAGGAATGGATACTGTTTCATCTGATCCGGCCATATGGTGGACTGCATCTATTTTTATATGCTCTGCATCTTCGTCGTCGCTTTTGATAACTTCAGCATGAAATCCAATAATTGACGGATCAAATGCAGAAAAATAGTCAACTACTTTCTGTTGGACCGTTTTGTCGTCCGCAAATCCTTCCGGAATCAATGATGAAAGAAATGCATTTTCAAACGGATTCCCGAAATTCGCAAAATTAACATTGTAAAACCAGTCTCTGATCATTTTGAGTTTGGAGATACGCTGCTTTGCGCCGAGTGAAACAATGAGCGCCTCGTCATAAAGGGATACTTTTATAATATCCTGCATTTTTTCCGGCAGGCCTGACAGATCGAGTTCATTGCCATTTCGATAAAATATGGATTTAAATTCTCTCGCCGTTTTGGCCTTAGAATTAAGCCACTCCTCAACAACTCCGTTTTGATTCAGCGCAAAACCATAATTATATGATTTACAGCCATTTTCCTCAGAAGTTATAAAATAGACTTCAAAAGACGACTCTGAATCCCTGCTTGTGGCATCAAATAAAAACGGCGTGAGCCTGGGTTTTTTCGTCTTTGATTTTTTGTCACCGGCTTCTCCGCCATAAGCAAAAGACTCCATTACGTATGTGGTCATATAGCGAAACGCTTCAATTACATTGGACTTTCCGCTTGCATTGGCGCCATATATTGCCGCCGCCGGCAAAATCTTTTCTGCACCGGCCTGAACCACCCGGTCAGAATATTCCGTAATTTTGGTCGCGGAAAGATCAAGAATGGTATCATCCTTAAATGACTTGAAATTCTTAAATCGAAATTGAATGAGCATAGTCTGTCCCTCCTTCTCTTATTATACTCACTTTTTCAAAAAAAATCAACGCTTATCTGAGAAAAATTCTCAAATACGCGTCGATTTATCACTTCCTATATGGAATTTTTATCGAATGTTGCCGTGTCTGCCGCAAGCCGTTCAAACAGCATCTGTACTTTTCTCTTGACTTTTTACTGTTTTGCGGCCACCGGATCTTCCCGCCGCGGCTCTTTTAAGCACCTGCCGGTACGGCATCAGCATTCCCTCGTTCATCCGATTTCCCATCTTCGCCAGCACCTTGGGCGAGGAGAGGAGCCCTCCTACCAGATACATCATCGCGATCCGGCCCTTCTGCTTCTGCGGAAAATCATACTGTCCGTGGGATTTATAAAATTCATGGTCCGCTTTCATCATGCCGCGCATGACATAGATCAGGTCGCGGAAGATCTTCATACCTCCTACTCCATAGAAGTTCTGCGGCTGCGTCACCCTCCGGCGGATCACATAGGCAAGCCTTCCGGCCAGTCCGGCGGCTGCCTGCTCCGGGTCCGTCTCATCGGTAGCCACTCCCGCCAGGAAATTGCCCCCCACCTGCGCCCTGGCCTCCACAACCATCTTCAGGTTCGTCTCCCGGCTGTAATCACCGCTTATCAGGTAGCCTACCGGTTTGCCCATGGTCACCGTCCGGTGCCCGTTGCAGAACTGGCGGTCGTCATACATTTTGAACCTGGCCCCCATGGAATGGTCCCTGACGGTAAAGGCGTATACCGTGGCCCGGGCCGATTGGATGTTCTCTCTCAGGAACCGGTCGAATCCGTCCGTATAAACGCATTGTCCCGTAACGGCGCAGCGGAAGCATCCAAGGCATCCCCCCTTAAACGGATATTCGCGTATGTTGACCACCCGGCTCCTGAACGGCAGGGCTTCCCGAAAACTCCGGATCATCCGGGAAAGCCGGACGTCCTCCGGGCCCAGGTCCGCGACGATCACCACGTCCTCCGGGCCGGCCTCCTCCCCGCTGCTCATCTCGTTTCCCGCATCACCGGCTGTCTCGTTTCTCGTATCACTGCCTGTCTCGTTTCTCGTATCACCGCCCGCTTCGTTTCTTGTCTCGCCGGCCGTTTCATTTCTTGTCTCTTTGTCCGGCTCTTTTCCTGCCTCTTCCGCAGAACGGATCGGGACGCCCGTCTCCGTCTTCATCTGCCAGACCGTATAATCAAAAAATGCCCTGGCCTCCCGGCGTCCCTTTTGGGTCGTCAGGTCGTCCATGTCCGCGGAAAGCCCCTGGATAAACCGAAATCCCATGTCCCGGCAGTTGTCTTCGATATAGCGGTGTGCCGTCACATCATAAAAATGCTTCGACGTGGTGATCTGAGTGGCGAACTTTCCCGCGGCCTCCACCCGGTTTTCCTTCATCAGTTCAATGAACCTGTGAAGCTGGCTGGGAGCCAGAAAAGTATATACGGGATACGAGAAGATCACAAGATCCGCCCACTCTATGGCCTCCCGCGCCTCCGTAAAATCTCTTTCAAACGTCCGTATCCGCTGTCCTACATCAAGGACACGGAAATGATGCTTCGGCCTTTTGATCTCCAGATAAAGCGATGTCTGCAGCGTCACGCTGTACTGCCCCTTGGGGCTTCCGTTGAGAACCAGAATATTCATCTGTCCCTCTCCCTCCTGTTATTCGTCGGCCGGGATACGCACCGGCCTCTCTTCTTTTATCTTAACACACCTCGTCCCTTTTTTACAGAGTGATCTTTCCTCTCTATTGTAAACTATAATTTTAAATTGCAGTTGACAATCATGTCCGTGCATGATATGATCAAAGCATTCCATGTGCGGGAAATACCGCCGCATTGCAAAGATCCGAAGGAGGTTATATGGACAACAAATCTACTCTCCTGGAAATTCTGGAAAACTCAGACGGTTTTCTGTCGGGAAGCGAGCTTGCAGACTATCTCCATCTGACCCGCGCCGCCGTCTGGAAATACATCCGTTCTCTCCGGAACGACGGCTACGATATCGAGGCCGTGACCAACCGGGGGTACCGCCTCTGTCCCTCCGGCGATGTGATCAGCGTCCGGGAAATTCAAAAAGAACTCGGACAGATGGCCGGAAGGTTTTCTCTTGAAGTCCTGCCGGTCTGCGTTTCCACAAACCAGGTCATCCGGCAGCGGGCCTCCTCTCTTCCTCCCTGGCATACGGTCATCGCAGGGAGACAGACCGGGGGACGCGGCAGGCTGGGAAGGAGCTTTTATTCGCCGGAAGGATGCGGCCTCTATATGAGCATTTTCCTTCGCCCCGCCATGAGCGGTGAGGAGGCGTCGCTGATCACCACCGCCGCCGCCGTAGCCGTATGCAGGAGCATCGAGGAAACGGCGCATATGGACGCTTCCATCAAGTGGGTCAATGATATTTTTGTGCGGGGGAAAAAAGTCTGCGGGATCCTGACGGAGGCCGTTCTCGACATGGAATCCCGAACCGTCGATTATGCCATTCTCGGCGTGGGGATCAACGTGACCGAACCGGAGGGCGGGTTCCCTCCCGAGCTGTCGGAGATCGCGGGAGCTCTCTTCCCGCAGAAGCAGCACAATATGAGAAGCCGCCTCGCGGCGGCCTTTCTTCGCAATTTCTATGAAATATTTTCCCTTCTGCCCTCCCGCGGGTTCGTGGAAGAGTACAGAAGGCGGAGTTTCCTCACGGGCCGGAGGATCAACGTCATAAAAAACGGCGGATCCGTCCCCGCCCTTGCCGTCGGGATCGACAGCAGCTGCCGCCTTATGGTGCGGTACGACGACGGAAGCACGGAAAGCCTGTCGTCGGGAGAGGTAAGCGTAAGGCCCGCCGGCACAGTTCCGGAAAACAAAACAAAGATTTGATCGCAAAAGGGAGGTTTATTATGAACAACACAAAAAGCATCCGGATCCGGGCTCTGGATCCGGCGTACATCGCCCTCGGGGCCGTTCTGATCACCGTATGCTCCTGGATCAGCATCCCCACCGTCGTCCCCTTTACCATGCAGACCTTCGCCGTATTCTGCGTCATATCCCTTCTGGGAGGCAAACGGGGAACGGCGTCCGTCATCCTGTATCTGATCATCGGCGCGGCAGGCGTCCCTGTCTTCTCCCGTTTTACGGCGGGGGCAGGCGCCCTTCTGGGAGCGACGGGCGGATACCTGACCGGTTTTGTTCTTATCGGCCTTATCTACTGGCTCGCCGTGAGGATCTTCGGGAAAAGGATCTGGGTGGAGGCCGCCGCAATGGTCGTGGGACTTGCGGTGCTGTATTTCTTCGGGACTCTCTGGTTCATCGCCGTGTACACCCGGAGCACCGGCTCCATCAGCGTTATGACCGCCCTTTCCTGGTGCGTGTTTCCCTTCATCATCCCTGACCTTCTGAAAATGGCGCTGGCGCTGTTCGTATCACATCGGGTAAAACTGCCGGAGCAGTCGATGTAAAATTCGCGGAGCCCCTTCCGGGGCTCCGCGAACTTCTATGTAGGGGTCACATGGCATTGTAGGTCTGCTGGCCGATCGGGCCGAACTGCGAAGAAACGTCTTCTTTCTGGAACGCCGCAGTTATCATGGGCACAGCCCCGATCAATGCGAAAAAATACACCATGGCCAGATTTCCGAGATACGAACTCATTTCAATCGCTTCAGCCTCAAGCATCTTCGGCACCAGCCGGAACATGGTAAAGAGGTCGTATTCGGCATCCATAGCGCGGTAGGCAACGATAGCCCAGTCCAAACGGTCGGCCACGTAGACCATCGCGATCATGATGAGCGAGCAGATCACCACACCGGTCACATTCATTTTCCCACCGAGAAGCTCATATCCCTTGACGGTGGCCGCGGCCATAACGATCCCCGAAATAGCCGCCACAAATCCCAGCTGGCTGATCAGTATGATGCAGGCCGCTCCGATCAGGGATCCCAGGAAAGCGCCGGCAATCCCGCCGATCACATTGGATTTCCTGGCAGCCTTTTCCTGTCCGGCCTCCATTATCGCCCGGTATTTGGACGAATAGCAGTCCGGGCAGAGAAATACGCGGCTGCCGTTCATTATATAGCCTCTGGTCTCCTGCGGGGTTCCGCAGCCCTGGCAGACATTCACATACCCCTTGGAGGAGAGGAGGGCAACCAGCCGGTTAAGGTTTTCAGACACGGCGGCCGCAAGAGTCTGGGGGTTGGTGATCACCTTGAGGGAAAGCTGTATCAGGTTTCCCTTCTGCTGCAGGGTCAAGATCTTCTCCTGCTTCAGAGCCTGGCAGAATTCCCCAATCTCCTCCTTGGTGAGCTGTCCGTCCGGACGCTCCGCACAGATATTGATCCCCAGCTGATAGGGGCGGTCCGCGGTTACCGGATAAATCAGGACTTCATATTCCCCTCTCCGGCCGTAGATTGTGCCATTGGCCTCGTCCAGATAGAGTCCCGTCTGCTCGGCAACGGTCCGGTACGCTGACAGATTCTTTTTGTTCATTGAAGGATTCCTCCTAAAAGTTATATTATTTTTTAATATACTTGCAGTGGAGGAAAATGTCAAGAATCACATTCGGCCCGGTTTCGGACATTTTTTTCCTTCTGCGCTTTCGGAGGACCGTTCGCTTCAGGAAGCTGGTTTTGCCGCATAGCCGTCAGGATCCGGATTCTGATATTTTCAAGCGCGAGAGGCGGCGCCTGGTATTCTTCCTCCAGATCTTTCATGATCTTTCCCAGCATATCCATACTCTCCTCCTCCTTTCAATTATATGACGAGACGGCCGGGAATTTGGTTTTAAAGGCAGAAAAAAACACCCTGTCTCCAGGATGCCTGATCTGCGAGGGTGTCCCAAAAGTCGAATGACTGAACTGCTCCCTCTGAACGTTGACCACCGGCAGGAGGACCGCGAGCGTCACCATGGGGCAGACCGCCGCGATCCCGTAATTGGCGGCCCGGATCACCTGGCCCGCAAGAGGGAACACCAGAAAGCTTCCGAAAATCACGCCCTGTCCGGCATTCAGCTTCTTCCTTCCGTCGACCATGAAAAAGCATCCGCCGCATACGTCAGGATCGGAATGATCTGGGAGAGCAGATACAGGTTCCCTCTCCGGTAAACATGATCCGCGGTAAAGGTAAAATAAAAACCGCAGAAAACGGACAGTACGGAAATGATCGCCTGTACGGCGCAGAGGCATTTCACGGCGGTCCATATCCGCCTGCTGCGTCTGCTGTCCAACTGCAGAAACTCGATCAGATACCCGGAAAGACCCAGAGCAAGCCCCGCCGGGCAGGCATACAGCAGCGCTCTTCAATCTGCCTTCTCCAGGTCTCCTCATCCTGATAACCGACCAGCAGATCCCGATCACCTGAAGGCCCTGATCCGCATATTCCTCGGCCAGCTTCGTCAGGTCAGGCATCTCGTTGAGGCCGGGCCCGCAGAAGGTTCCCCAGACATTGATGAGCGTCATCCTGCTTCCTTCAAAAACGGAAGTATCCACAGGGTTCCCATCCAAATCCTGGGCCGAAAAGCTGGCAAACGCCTCGGTGCGGGCGCCGGTAACGGATCTTTCGCCCAAAAATATAAAAATAACGCTCAAAACCGCTGCCGCCGTCCATAACGCGGGTTTTCCCAAGCCTTTCATGAACTCCTCGCTCAAACGCGGATGATTGGCTTTCTCACCGGCTGCGTTCGCAAACGTGATCAGCATAACAAGACCCATCAGGCAGACAAAGGGATACGCGAAAACGGAATCAAACATAACGTACAGATGGAAGAGGAAAATTTTCAGCAGCGGATCGAAAATCATACAGAGTATGCTGAACACAAAAAAACCGAGCGGAAGAAGCGTGCCGATGATGGCCATCAGCATATTCGTTACCACCCTGTCTCCGCTCATTCCCCCCGCGCAGCCCGCTCACAGAAGCCAGCATGATGGGCACCGCGGCAAATGCAGCGAAAAAGGCGGGGATGCTCTCTGTCCACGCTCCCACCTGGCTGGTTCCGATCCGCAGAATATACGGAATCTCCACCGCTACCGCAATCGCGAGGTTCAGCAGGAAAGCGGCGGAAACGGCTATCGCCACACCGCACAGCACTTTTTTGCTTCGGGTTCCCTTAACCGGCGTTGTCTGATTTTCCATTGGCATTTCATTCATTTGATTGTTCCTCCCTTGATAATCTGATGAAATACTTACCTGTTTTTCATTATTGCAATTTCAAGACCCTTGATATATAATTGACTCATTCTGAGTACAAGCGAGGTTAGGTCTATGTATGAGATTGCTCTCTGCGACGACGACTCCGAATTTGCCTCCGCGTTTAAGCAGCAGCTGAAAAAAGTGATGGATAAGCGGAACGTCGCGTTTCATCTCGCCGCCTTTTCCGATCCCGGCAGTCTTCAGGCCGCCGTCGAATCCGGAGAACGCTTTGATCTCCTTTTTCTCGACATCGTTTTCGGAGAAGAAAAAGGGCTTATGCTGGCCGGGTTCCTGCGTGAGCACGGCATACAGACGGAGATCATCTTTGTGACTTCATGTCCGGAATATGCGGTTGCCAGCTATGATTATGCCCCTCTGCACTACCTGACCAAGCCCATTGACCAGGACAGGCTGACTATGGCCCTTTCCCGCTTCCTCGATAAATATACGCCCCGCAGCCTGCATTTTACGACCGCGAGAGGCGATCTGTATGTGCAGATCCGGGACATCGCGTATTTTGAGATCTACGGCCACCAGATCGTCATACATAAGACCGACGGGGCCCGGGAGCTCTGCACCGGCACACTCAAGGAGATCGAGCATATCCTTCCTACCCTGACATTCATCCGGCCTCACCGCAGCTACCTGGTCAGCCTGGATAAGATCGCCGAAATCGTCCGCTATCAGATCCGTCTCAGCACCGGGGACATCATTCCCGTCAGCAGAAGCCTTTATCAGCAGACCCAGCGCTCCATTATCGAATACGCGGATCGGAATTCCTATCTGCTCTGATCCGTCTTCCGTCTCATGCACAGATATGTCTTTACGGAGAACTTCTTCGGACCTGTGTCTACTTTCAGGATGCTCCCGTACTTCTCCACGATCCGGCCCATTGCGGCCATACCGTATCCGTGGCCGGGTTCTTTTTCCGATTCCCGGCGCCTGCCGATGCAGGAGCAGACAAACGTGACGATCACCACAAGAAAGGCGGCGACCGCCATCGCAAATAAGATCCCCCCTATGTACCTTCCTTTGTGCTCCGTTCCCATCATTTTTTCCTTCCGGACGCCCCGCTTCCGATTATATCCCTTTTAATTTATCGTTCCGGCAGAAAAAAATACAGTTTTTTTCATAAACGTATCTCATCAGAACATAACACGTCAAAAATCTCTCCTAATCTGCTTTTTTTGAAGAATTTCCCACGATAATTCATTTCGGCCCGGCACATACTAAGCGATGAAAAAAAGAAAGGAGAATGCCATTATGAGAAAATGCAAAATTTATATTTCAGCAGTCTTTCTGGCTCTTTCCGTCGCTCTCCTCACGGCCTGCGCAGACGGCAGAACCGGCAATAACCAGTCTCAGACCCAGCCCTCAGCCACCCAGGGAAGCTCTGCCGGTACCAATACAGCCCCCTCAGGCGCCGAAGGAAACGGTTCTTCCGGAACGGGGATGAATGGAACGGGAATGAACGGAACGGGAGGCAGCTCCGCGGGCGCGGCCGGGGAAAGCGCGGGCGCAGGAAACGGCTCGGACCGTTCTTCTTCTCAGGACAGGGAGAGCACCGGCGTCATCGACGGTCTGGTTGATGATGTGGAAAACGGCATAAACGATATAATGGGAGATTCCGAGGGATCCAGCAACCAGGCGGACGAAAGCCGCTGATCCGTTTTTCTCCCGAAAAACAAAAAACGGAGCCGGCGAACGGCAGGAAACTCTGCCTGTACGTCAGCTCCGTTCTGTTGTTATACGGATCTATGCGATCACATCGGCCATAGAATACAGGCCGGCCGGCTTCCCCGCCAGAAAGACGGCGGCCTCCACCGCGCCCTCGGCAAACACCGACCTCGAGTATGCGGTATGGCTCAGGGTGACCACCTCATCCGGTCCGGCAAAGATCACATCATGCTCACCCACGATGCTCCCGCCGCGGACAGCGGATATCCCGATCTCCCGGGGATCCCGCGCCGCCCTCCGGGAGTGCCTGTCATACTCGTAGTGGTAGGCTCCCCTCATGGCCCGGTTCATGGAATCGGCCAGGGCAATGGCCGTTCCGCTCGGCGCATCCAGCTTGCGGTTGTGATGCTTCTCCACGATCTCCATATCGAATCCCGCTCCGGCCAGCACTCTGGCCGCATCCTGCACCAGCCGCAGAAGCAGGTTCACTCCCAGGGACATATTGGCGGATCGGAGGATCGGGATCCTTTCGGCACATTCACTCACCGTCCCGATCTGCGTCTCGGAAAGTCCTGTGGTGCAGAGAACCAGCGGCAGCCCCTTTCCGCAGCAATAGTCAAGAAGGCGGTCCGCAGCGGAAGCCACGGCAAAATCCACCACCACATCCACCTCTTCCTTTACCTGGTCCAACGATCCGTAAACCGGATAGTCATATTTCTTCTCGGGCTTTATATCTACGCCGGCAGCGATCCTGACATCCTCCCGCCTGGCGACAAGAGCGGAGATCGCCTGGCCCATGGCACCATTGCAGCCGTGCATCAATATTCGTATCATCCTTTACCTGTCCTTTCCTCCCGCGGCGGATCATTCGTCCTGCAGGATTCCGTAATCGCGCATCACCTGCGCAAGCTTCTCCCGATGAGCCGGTTCCATCTCCGTCAAAGGCAGGCGCAGCGGTCCTACCTGCCTGCCCATCAGATTCATAGCCGCCTTTACCGGGATCGGGTTGACCTCCCGGAAAAGCTCGTTGATCACGGGGATCGCGTCCAGCTGCATCTGCAGGCTCCCCGCCACGTCGCCGGCGAAGAAGCGGGCGCAGATCTCATGGGTCCGGCGCGGGGCTATGTTGGAAAGCACCGAGATAACGCCCTTTCCGCCCATGGCGAGGATCGGTACGATCTGGTCATCGTTTCCGGAATACAGATCGATGCAGCCGTCTGCCATATTCATCATGGTGGCGATGGAAGAGAAATTGCCGCTGGCTTCCTTCACGCCGACAATGTTGGGGACGTCCCTGCACAGAGTCACCATGGTCTCCGGCGTCATGGTCACTCCGGTCCTTCCCGGAATGTGGTACAGAAGGATGGGGATCTTTACGGATTCCGCGATCTTCCTGTAGTGGGCGATCAGGCCGCCCTGGGTCGCTTTATTATAGTAGGGGGTCACCAGGAGAAGTCCGTCCGCCCCCACGCTTTCCGCCTCGGAGGACATATAGACCGCCTCCGAAGTGGAGTTGGAACCGGTTCCCGCGATCACCGGGATGCGTCCCTTCACCTGCTGACAGGCAAAACGGATCACATCCAGATGCTCCTTGTGGGACATGGTGGAGGATTCGCCCGTAGTCCCGCAGATGATCACCGCATCCGTACCCTCCGAGATCTGCTCCTCCAGGATCTCGTCCAGCTTGTCATAATTTACATCTCCGTTGTCATGAAACGGCGTGATGAGGGCAACGCCGGCCCCTTGAAAAATTGCCATTTTCGTTCTTCCTTTCCGGTAATGAATTTCGTTTTCTTATAACACAAAAAGAATCAGCCGAAAGGCCGATTCTTAAAGTTCAATGCCGCCCTTTAAGAGTAGCCCCCCATCCATAGCGGATGACAGTCATACGGCTCTTCGCCATATGCCCAGATTCATGCCTGCAGACGGCATTCCTCTTCGGCGCTCTCCCTTTCAGGGGCCTTCTCCTGCATCTGCTGCATCCGGCTCCGTAATCATGATACGCGCGACCTCTACCTCTTAATCTTTGTTCCGCCGGGCTGTCCGGCCCGACTTTCTTTCATACTATCATCATTTCCGGTTTTTGTCAACCGCATTATGCTCGATCCGGCAGACTGCGTCCACATAAGGTCTGAGCTCCTCCGGAAAATCCATTCCGGTCAGCACCATGCACATCTGATCCCCCTTCGCCTCCAGAAGGGCCTTGAATTCCTCCATGGACACAATATTCTGGTTGACGATCCCCAGCACCTCGTCCAGGATCAGAAGGTCACATTCTCCGGTCGCCACAACCTTCTTGGCGAAATTGAATCCGTTTCGGATATTAAGAAGCTCCTCGGCCTTCTCCTGATCCGTCAGCTTCTCAAAAAAGGCGTCTGCCTTCTCAAAGCGGAAGATCTTGAATCCGGGCTCCAGAACGCTTAAACAGTCGAACTCCTCTTTTCTGGCGCATCCCTTCAGGAACTGGATCATGATCACATCCTTATGGGCCGTCAGCGCCTCGATCCCCTTGCCTATGGCAAGAGCCGTCTTCCCCTGACCGCATCCGCAGATCACTTCCACAGAACCGTTTTTCACGTTTCACACCTCTTTCCGTAGCTTTCCCCGCCGGCGCGTCGTTTGCGCTGCCGTCCGGCGGCGGTTTATTCCATGCATTCCAGCTTACTCACGGAAACCTCATAGGCGACTCTCTTCTCACACTGGGAATCGCTGATCTTCTTGGTATATTCCCGGCTCTGCACCCGTCCCCAGATGCACACGCGGGCCCCGACTTCAAAGCCGGCGGCATATCTGGCGTTCCGGCCCCACGCGATGCAGGGAATATAATCCGACTTGCCGTAGGGGCGGTTCACCGCCAAAAGGATATCGGCGATCTCTCTTCCCAGAGGCGTTTTCCGGTAAATGGGCGTCTTGCAGATATAGCCGTCGAGAAATATCTGGTTGGTCTTTGTATAGTCCGTGAACTCCTCCATGAAGTTGATCTCCCGGACAAAAACCGAAAGCACCAGGCGGTTCTTTGCGCCTTCGTGACGATTATACGAGCGGAACTGGCCGATGGCCTCAACAGTACAGCCTATGTAATCCTCGGACACATTGAGAAGTCTCTCCGAGATCATCAGCGGAATAATATCCGCCTGATCGCTCAATCGGTTGACTTCCAGATCCACAAGGTAAAATCCCTCCCCGAACACCTCGTGGCTGAACACGAAACCGGAAACGATCTTTCCGATCACGCTTACTTTGTTGTTTTCAATTGCTTTTTCCGACATGGTATCTCTCCTCTTCGATTCTAAATAGATTTATAGCTTGGTAGCTATCATAATTCTATGTTCAGAACCGTATAAACATTCCCAAAAACGTTCGGGGCGTTTCGACACGTTGCGCGGGAGAGAAGCCGGCTTCACTCCTGCTTCACTCCTTTTTGAACGAAGCCCTCTTACGCAGCGTCGGATCCAGGATCCGCTTGCGGATCCGCAGATTCCTGGGAGTGACCTCCAGAAGTTCGTCGGTATCAATAAAATCCAGACACTGCTCCAGGCTCATCTCCCGGGGCGGCGTCAGCTTCAGCGCCTCGTCGGCTCCTGCAGAACGCATATTGGTCAGCTTCTTGGTCTTGCACACGTTCAGCTCAATATCATCGGCCTTCGGGTTCTGCCCGATCACCATGCCCGCGTAAACCTTCACACCGGGTCCGATGAAGAGCGTTCCCCTGTCCTGAGCGGCAAACAGTCCGTACGCCACCGATTCCCCGCCCTCATAGGCGATCAGCGACCCGGTCTTGCGGTAGTTTAAGTCTCCCTTGTAGGGGGCATATCCGTCAAAAATGGTATTCATGATCCCGTTGCCCTTGGTATCCGTAAGAAACTCTCCGCGGTAACCGATCAGGCCCCTCGCGGGGATGGAAAACTCCAGCCTGGTATAACCGCCCTGGGCCGGGCTCATGCCCTGAAGCTCGCCCTTCCGGGTCGTCAGCTTCTGGATGACCGCCCCGGTAAATTCCTCCGGGACATCGATATAGGCAAGCTCCATGGGCTCCAGCTTCTGGTTCCTCTCGTTGTAGCGGTAGAGGACCTCCGCCTTGCTCACGGCGAATTCATATCCTTCCCTCCGCATATTCTCAATGAGAACAGAAAGATGCAGCTCGCCTCTCCCGGATACCTTAAAGCAGTCCGGGGAATCCGTCTCCTCCACCCGCAGGCTCACATCGGTATTCAGCTCCCGCATCAGCCGGTCGCGGAGATGGCGGGAGGTCACATACTTTCCCTCCTGCCCCGCCATCGGGCTGTCATTGACCATGAAGTTCATGGCAATGGTGGGTTCGGAGATCTTCTGGAAGGGAATCGCCTCCGGGTTTTCCAGGTCGCAGAGGGTATCTCCGATATGCAGATCCGATATCCCGGAAATAGCCACAATAGCTCCTACCGTAGCCTCCGCGACCTCCGCCTTATTCAGTCCGTCAAACTCATAAAGCTTGCTGATCTTTACCTTCCGCATCTTTTCCGGCTCATGATGGTTGACAAGAGCGCACTCCTGGTTCACACGGATCCTCCCGTTATCCACCTTGCCGACGCCGATGCGGCCCACATATTCATTGTAATCGATCGTGCTGATAAGCACCTGGGTCCCCGCGTCCGGATCCCCCTCGGGAGCGGGAATATGCTCAATGATCGTCTCGAAAAGAGGACTCATGTCCTTCCCCTCGTCGTCCAGGGAAGTGACCGCGTATCCGGCCTTGGCCGAGGCGTATACAAAGGGGCAGTCGAGCTGCTTATCCGAGGCGTCAAGATCCATCAGGAGCTCCAGCACCTCATCGACCACTTCTTCCGGGCGCGCCTCGGGGCGGTCGATCTTGTTGACGCATACGATCACATACAGATCCAGCTCCAGCGCCTTGCGCAGAACGAATTTGGTCTGAGGCATCGGTCCCTCGTAGGCGTCCACCACCAGGATCACGCCGTCCACCATCTTCAGCACACGCTCTACCTCACCGCCGAAATCAGCGTGTCCGGGCGTATCCACAATGTTGATCTTGACACCCTTATAGCTGACCGCCGTATTCTTGGAAAGGATCGTGATCCCGCGTTCCCTCTCGATATCATTGGAGTCCATGACGCGGTCCACCACTTCCTGGCCCGCGCGGAACACTCCGCTCTGGCGGAGGAGTCCGTCCACCAGTGTCGTTTTGCCGTGATCTACATGGGCGATGATCGCCACATTTCTTATATCTTCTCTCTTCGTTTTCATGTTCGTCTGTCTTCCATTCGGTGTTTTCCGGGCCACGGCCCGCCGCAGAGTGCGCGGCTCCGGCATATGACGCCTTTTTGGCCCTTGCATCATCATAATATAACATCATAACCGCGCAAATGCAAGGGGATTTTGCGTCAGGCCCCTCACAGCGGGACTACCCTGCCGTCGTCCAGCCCAAAATATTCCGGCTCTCCCGCATGGATCCGGGCGCGGCCTCCGGTGGCCTCCGTGATCTCCTCCGTGAAGCGCGCGGCACGCTCTTCCGGCACCATGACCGTGATCTCCACCTGCTCCTCATACCGGATGTCCATCAAAGGGATCTCGTTCTTTCCTATCATATAGCGGATCTTCCCCATCCCCGAATAGTCCGTAAGGATACACATTTTCCGCCCCGCCGTCCTCTCCAGGATCCGGCTGTTTTTAAGCCCTTCTTTAACCGCCGCTGAATAAGCCCTGACCAGTCCCCCGGTTCCCAGAAGGATCCCTCCGAAATAGCGGGTGACCACCACGCAGGCGCTGCGGATCCCTTCCCCCAGAAGCACATCCAGCATCGGCCTGCCGGCCGTCTGCGCGGGTTCTCCGTCGTCGCTGCACTTCATGATCTTTCCCTGCTCTCCCACTACATAGGCATAGCAGTTATGTCTGGCATCCCAGTATCTTTTTCTGGTCTGCTCGATAAATGCGGCCGCCTCTTCCTCGGTAGCCGCCGGCATTGTCGTGGCGATAAAGCGGGATTTTTTTTCGACGATCTCCCCTTCTCCGCCCTTCCAAAGAATCCTGTCAACGGAAGCCATAATCTCCTCCTGCACATAAAGCCGGCCGGGATCCTGTGTAAAACCCGGCGTCTCTGCTTATACTATGATACAACAAGACCCGCGTTTCTGCAAGATTTCCCTCCGCAAACCATAAGAGATACGTAAGAAACCCCGTATTGAATTGACTGGAAATATTTGTTATAATAGATCGGTGAAGGAGGTTTCCCATGGATTACGGAAAAAAAGCGACTGAAAAAAAACTGAAGGAGATTTCTTCCCGCACCCGTAAGATCGGAAGCAAGATCGTTCTTGTGTCAGTCAAGCTTTTCCTGCTGACCGTTGTCCTGATCGGAGGTTTCGGAATCAGCGCCGGGATCGGCATGATCCGGGGGATCATTGACAACGCCCCCGAGATCAACATAGACAGCATCGTTCCGCAGGGACTTGCTACGACCGTATATGACAATGAGGGGAACGTGATCGCCACCCTGGTTCAGGCCGGCTCCAACCGGGACCCTGCCACCTATGACGAGTTTCCGCAGGATCTGATCGACGCTTTCGTGGCTATTGAGGACTCCCGTTTCTGGAAGCATAACGGTATTGATATTCGCTCCATCGTCCGGGCGGTCAGAGGCGTACTCACGCACAATTCCTCGGACGGCGGCGGAAGCACGATCACTCAGCAGCTCATCAAGAACAATGTCTTCAACGGCGGAAGGGAGCGCAGCATCGGGGAGACGCTGGAACGGAAGTTCCAGGAGCAGTATCTGGCGGTCCAGCTCACCAAAACCATGGACCGCGAGCTGATCCTCACCAACTACCTGAACACCATCAATCTGGGCAACAACTGCCTGGGCGTAAAGGTGGCGGCCAGGCGCTACTTCGATAAGGAAGTATCCGACCTGACCCTGTCAGAATGTGCGGTTATCGCGGGGATCACACAGAATCCCTCCAGTTTAAACCCCATTACCGGCCAGGAAAAAAATGCGGAGAAACGCGAGATCATCCTTGAATATATGCTGGAGCAGGGATACATCGAAAAAGAAGAATATGACGAGGCTATGGCCGACGACGTGTACTCCAGGATTCAGCTGGTCGATCTGAACGCGCAGGCCACCTCTACCACGTACAGCTATTTTGTGGACGAGCTGATCGGTCAGGTACGCGACGACCTGATCAACAAGCTGGGCTACACGGAGACGCAGGCCCACAACCTGATCTACAGCGGCGGCCTGCACATTTCCACTACCCAGGACCCGCAGCTTCAGGCCATCGTGGACGAGGAGGTCAACGACCCCTCCAATTATCCCAAGACCGTATATTCCATCGAATACCGTCTCTCCGTCACCCATGCGGACGGAACCACAGAGCACTACAATCACGGCCATATCCGCAACTGGCACAGGGACGTTCTGAATCAGCCTTCCTTCGATGCGCTGTACCAGAGCGAGGAAGCGGCGCGGGAGGATGTGGAGAATTTCAAAGCCTATCTTCTTCAGGAGGGCGACGAAGTCATAGGCGAAAGCCTTACGGTCAATCTGCAGCCCCAGGCGTCATTTGTTCTGATGGACCAGAGCACCGGCGAAGTCAAGGCGATCAGCGGCGGGCGCGGCCAGAAAACCGCGAATCTGGCCCTGAACCGGGCCACCGACGTTCCCAGACAGCCCGGTTCCACCTTTAAGGTCATTTCTTCCTTTGCCCCCGCTCTTGACACCTGCGGCGATACCCTCGGCTCAGTCTACTACGATGCGCCTTACACGGTCGGGACCAAGACTTTCAGCAACTGGTACAACAGCGGTTACCAGGGCTATTCCAGCATACGCGAGGGGATCATATACTCCATGAACATCGTGGCCGTCCGCTGCCTGATGGAGACGGTCAGCCCGCAGCTGGGCGTAGAATATGCTCAGAACTTCGGCATCTCCACGCTGACTCCCACCGACTACAATCCCTCCACCGCTCTCGGAGGGCTTACCGAGGGCGTCACCAATCTGGAGCTTACCGGCGCTTTCGCCACCATCGCCAACGGCGGGATCTATAAGGAACCCATCTTCTACACCCAGATCCTGGATCACAACGGCAAGATCCTGATCGACAACGAGCCGGAGACCCGGCGGGTGCTGAAGGACTCGACGGCGTTCCTTCTGACTGACGCCATGAAGGATTCTCTGATCCCGATGAGGAAATTTTCCACCGGTTCGTCCGGCCCCAGCTCGACCAGTACCGCCGCCCGTCTGGACAATATGTCCGCCGCCGGAAAGAGCGGCACCACCACGGACAACACCAACGTCTGGTTTGTAGGCTTTACTCCGTACTATACCGCGGGGGTCTGGATGGGATACGATCTGAATCAGAGTCTCCTGACAGGCGAGACATCCTACCATAAGGGCATCTGGCGCAAGGTCATGAACCGCATCCATGAAGGGCTGGAGGATCCCGGCTTTACCCAGCCATACAGTGTGGAAAGCGCGGTCATCTGCCGCAAATCGGGCAAGCTGGCCGTGGAGGGCGTATGCACCGCGGATCCCAGGGGCGACGCCACCTATACCGAATATTTTGCGAGGGGAACCGTCCCCACGGAAGCCTGCGATATTCACACCGCGGTCTCCGTCTGTTCGGACTCCGGCCAGCTCCCGACCGCCTACTGTCCGAGCCGTTATACCCGCATTGTCCTGACGCTTCCGGAGGGAGAGAATACATCGGGCACCGATGATTCCCAGTATGCAATGCCGGGCTACTGCTCCATACACAACGCCTACTCGACGATCCTGTCTCCGGATGCCTCGAACGCTCCCACCGTGGAAGAACCCCCCATTTCCTATGGTCCGGGATACCAGCGGAACGGCCCGCCCGGCTCGTCCCCCTGAAACCCGAAGCGGTTCAGGCGCCTCACAGGCATCAAAACACAGAGACGGAACTCCTTTGCGAAGTCCCGTCTCTGTTTCTTTTTCCGATGCTTTCCGCTATTTCATTTTAGGACGGAAGATCAGCGAACCCAGATATCCGAAGATCAGCGCTCCGGAAATCCCTACCGCGCTGGCAGTAAAGCCGCCCTTAAAAATTCCCAGCAGCCCGTCGCTCTCAAGTCCTTCCTTGACGCCCTTCCATAAGGTATTTCCAAAGCCAAGCAGAGGAACGGAAGCCCCTGCTCCCGCCCATTGGGCGAACGGTTCATAAAGCCCCAGGAAACCAAGGATGCTCCCTGTCACTACCAGAGTCACCATGACCCGGCCCGGCATCATCTTCGTCTTATCCAGCAGGATCTGCACCAGACTGCATATGACGCCTCCTGTCAGAAATGCTTTTACATAATCCATATCTCTTCTCCTCTCATCCCCTCTGGATCACCACTCCATGAGCAATCCCGGGAATACTCTGCCCTTCGTTGAAGCTGACGGTCGAAAGAAGCGCGCCTGTAGGAATAAACAATACGCGGTTCCATTCACCTGAACGCAGCCGGGGAAGAATATGGGCGCACAGGGTCACCGCCGAACAGCCGCAGCCGCTGCCTCCCGCGTGCGTATCCTGCCTGTCACTGTCATAAATCTCGATCCCGCAGTCCATATACACATTTTCCAGATCATGTCCGCTCTGTTTCATCATATCCAGAAGGATCTTTTTTCCCACTTCTCCCAGATCTCCGGTGATGATCCTGTCATAATAGGATTCATCCACGCCAAAATCCTCAAAATTCTGACGGATCGTATGAACTGCGGCAGGAGCCATCGCGGCTCCCATATTCATGGAATCCTTCGCTCCCAGATCCACGATCTGTCCCGGCGTCGCCCCGGTGATCCTGGGGCATCCGGACGCGTTGTGATCCGCCCGTCCGATGACCACCGCTCCGCACCCCGTCACCGTCCAGGTCGCCGAATAGGGGCGCTGGTTGCCGTATCCAAGGGGAAACCGGAACTGCTTTTCCGCCGTAGCAAAATGACTGGATGCCAGTGACACCACACGGTCCGCGTACCCGGCATGGACCGTCATCGCGCCCAGGCAGAGCGCCTCTCCCATGGTGGAGCAGGCTCCATAAAGCCCGAACATGGGAATTTCCAGATCCACCGCGCCGAACGAGGTGGCGATCAGCTGCCCCAGCAGGTCCCCGGCGAAGAGATAACGCACATCCTTTTTTCGTATTCCCGCCTTCTCCAGCGCCAGATCGGCCGCCTGCTTCTGCATGGCAGATTCCGCCTGTTCCCAGCTGTCCGTCCCGAACATATCATCCAGTTCCACCACGTCTATACAGGAGCCAAGAGGTCCTTCCCCCTCCTTTTTCCCCGCGATGGACGCGGAGCTGAGAATAGCCGGCGGCTCATCAAATTCGATACTTGCTCTTCCTTTCTGCATAAGCCCTCCTTTCATGTCTTTTATCATTCCCAGCTTTTTCAGCGGTATACGCGCGGAGCTTTCAATGATAAAGGCGATCACGGAAGAACATCAAAAAAAGATCCGCCGGAACTCCGGCGGACCGTACACGATATTCAGAGAGCGACAGACGGGACTCGAACCCGCGACCTCCACCTTGGCAAGGTGGCATACCACCAACTGTACTACTGTCGCATTTTGCACATACCCTGAAAACCACATACTGAGTATCCATCCCAGCCATCCCCTGACAGCTTCCCGTGCGGCCTCCGCCG
>CANRGP010000015.1 GCA_947630085.1 uncultured Lachnospiraceae bacterium | reverse complement strand
GATCTTCGCATCCAGGAGAGCCTGCTTCAGCTCCGCTCCCGGCGCTCCGAGAAGCGCATACTGCAGGATGGCAAAAGCCAGATATTGTTTTTCATCCAGCGCCGCGTCGGTCACGCTGCTGACGGAAAGATAAACCCCGGCTTCGCCCGCTTCCTCTTCCGTCACCGAGTAGGATGCCTCCAGGTAACGCGGCTCGTCGAAGGGCTTCTGGGGCAGGATCCGGGAATCCACCATGGCCTCCGGCGCATTTCGGTCATACGCGGAAAGATATTCGCGGTCCAGCCATTCCAGCTTTTCGGCCATATCCGCGTCTCCGTACAGGAAGATATAGCTGTTGGCCGGATTATAGTACCTGCGATGAAAATCAAGGAAGCCCTCATAGGTCAGCTCCGGGATATGGGCCGGGTGTCCGCCCGACTCCAGTCCGTAGCAGTTATCCGGAAAGAGAGCCTGCTCGATCGCGCTTTCCTGCACCGTATCGGGAGACGAATACGCTCCCTTCATCTCGTTATAGACCACGCCGTTGATGGTGATGGGGGCGTCCTCGCTCTCCAGCTCGTAATGCCACCCCTCCTGCCGGAATATCTTTTCCTCCCGGTAGATATTGGGGTGGAGCACCGCGTCCATATATACATCCATCAGATTCTGAAAATCCTTGTCGTTGGTGCTTGCGACCGGGTATACCGTCTTGTCCGGATAGGTCATGGCGTTGAGGAACGTATTGAGCGACCCCTTCTCCAGCTCGACGAAGGGATCCTTGACCGGGAATTTCTCCGACCCGCACAGGACCGAATGTTCGATGATATGGGCGACGCCGGTGCTGTCCGACGGCGGCGTGCGGAACCCGATGTAAAAGACCTTGTTCTCGTCGTCGTTGGCAAGGACAAAGATCCTCGCTCCGCTCTTCTTATGCTCCAAAAGGCAGCTTTCCGAATCCAGCTCCGGGATCACGGACTGCTGCTTCACCTCATAAGCCTCCAGGTTTTTCAATGCTTCCAGTTTTGACATACGCCAATCTCCTTTCTCTCTTTCTGATCATATCTTCTGTAAAACAGCTCCTGCTCCGTCAGTGTACCGCCTCCGCGTCACATATTTCCCATCAGGCGGTCCTTCAGGATCGCCAGGCACTCCCGCACGCACAGGTGCGGGAAAAGCAGGATATCCGACGGGGCCGGGATTCCCCGGATCCCTTCGATCCCCCGTTTCCGGGCGATCATCTCCGCGCGGTATACATGATAGTTGCTGGTCAGGATCCCGATCTGAAGCGGGCGGTCCTCCACCTCCAGATACGGCCCCGGCTCCACCGACGGTTCGTTCGGAGAGGAAAGCTCATCCTTCTGCCGTTCCAGCCGCTCGATCACCACGCGGCTGTACGCGATATTCTCCACGGTGCTCGAGGAAACAGGCTCCATGACCAGGCGGTTTGCCGGAACGCCGTTATAAAGCAGATAATCGTACATGGCCTGGGCCTCCGGCTCCGGTTCGTCCTCTCCCTGTCCTCCCGACAGGATGAACACCGTCCGGGGACTGATCTGGCTGTACTCGATCGCACGGTCCAGCCGCCGTCTGAGAGAATTGCTGATGCCCTCGTCCCGCACCTTGGCGCCCAGAACGATCACATAATCCATTCCCGCGGGGGCGGAGGACGCCGCTCCCCAGAACACCAGGAACTCGACCACGACAAAGACAACAAAAAACGCGGCGAGACAGGTGACGGAGGAAACCATCACCCGCAGCGGTATCCTTCCCGGATGGAGGCGCAGATAGCGGCACCCCAGAGCCAGCAGGCTGAAAAATCCGGAGGCCAGAAGCCAGATCCACGAGAGCGATACCGTGAACCCCGCGTATATTATGATCGCAATATAATACAGAAAACAGAGTATCGCGGCTCCCGCCGCTGCCCATACCGCCATCCGCGGTCCCCCTTCCTTTTTTACGGCCTGCAGAAGACGCTCCCCCGCGTATCCTCCCGCGTACCGCGCCTTTCAGGCGCTCTTCCTTCGGAACACATCTAACGGCTCGATCTGCGCGTCAGGGCCGAAATCCACATATACCGTTTGCCCCGCGTGAGGCGCGCTCGCCTGGCTGTTTCCCTCCCGGTCAAAGATCTGCCGGACCGTCAGGTCCGCGTCCCTTCCGTCCCGTTTCATTACCTGGACCGTCTCGCCGACGCTGAATTTGTTTTTCTGCTCGATGCGGACCCGCCCTCTCTCATCTATCTCATGGGCATATCCCAGATAAACATAATCTTTGATATATGTGCTTTCGCCGTATATCTGGGCATCCGGTCCGGGCTTTCCGAAATAGAACCCCGTCCCGTATTCCCGGTGGGTACATTTCCCCACCTCCGCCCGGTACCAGGGCAGATTCTCCCGGTAGGCGGACTCGCTGCGGAAGAAATCGTCGATCGCCCTGCGGTAAGCCCTCGTCACCGACGCGGCATACAGAGCCGTCTTCATCCTTCCCTCGATCTTAAAACTGTCTATCCCCGCTCCCACCAGCTCCGGAATGTATTCGATCATGCAAAGATCCCTGGAGTTGAACAGGAAGGTGCCTCTCTCGTTTTCATAGACCGGAAACGCCTGATCCGGCCTTGTCTCCTCCACCACCGAATATTTCCACCGGCAGGGATGGGTACATTCTCCCCGATTGGCGTCCCGTCCCGCCAGAAAGCTGCTGAGAAGGCATCTGCCCGAATAGGAAATGCACATTGCCCCGTGGACAAAGCACTCGATCTCCATCTCCGGCGGAATGCGGCCGCGGATCTGCCGGATCTCCTCGAGCGACAGCTCGCGGGCCGCGACCGCCCGGACCGCCCCGAGATCGTGCCAGAACCGGTACGTTTCATAATTGGTATTGTTGGCCTGGGTGCTGATGTGTATGTCGATCTCCGGACAGATGCTCCTTGCCAGCCGGAAAACCCCCGGATCGGATATGATCAGCGCGTCGGGGCGCATATCCTTCAGCTCTCCGAAGTATCTGCCGATCCCATCCAGATCCTGATTGTGGGCAAATACATTGGCCGTAACATACACCTTCACGCCTCTCGCATGGGCGTATTCGATGCCCGCTTTCATCTCCGCCGGCGTAAAATTATGCGCTTTGGCCCGGAGCCCGAACGCCTCTCCTCCAATATAGACCGCATCCGCGCCGTATTTCACGGCGATCTTCAGCACCTCCGGATTCCCCGCGGGAACCAGCAGCTCTACCTTTCCCATATACGCGCCTTTCTTAGTGTTCATGATCTGCCAGCTTCACACAGACCGCTACTCCGTCCCCCACGGGAACCACGGCCGACTGAAGGCCGGGAGCGCGCTTGATCTCTCTGAGAAACTCCCGCATCCGCCCGTGAATGGTCCGCTCCCTGCGTTTTACGGCAAAGCGGGAAAGCGCTACCGTCCCCTCCTGGAGCACATTGTCCGCGGCCAGAAGCCCTCCGCAGGCAAGGGCTGCCAGCGCTCCGGGAAGCCATTTTCCGTACTGTCCCTTCGCCGCGTCCATAAACACCATATCAAAGGCGCCCTGCTCCATTTCCGCGATCCGCCGGCTGATATCCCCCTCCAGCAGTGTGATCCGGTCCTCCAGTCCGGCTTTTTTAAAATTCTCCCGGGCCTCCCGGATCCGATCCGGATCCTTTTCGATGGTGGTGATCCTGCATCCCGGATAAGCCATTGCCATCCGGATAGCAGAATAGCCCACGGCGGTTCCCAACTCCAGGATCGCCCCGGGCCTTTTTGCGGCGACCAGCGTTGCGAGGAACGCCGCGGTCTCCTGTTTGATGATCGGAATGTCTCTTTCCGCGGCATATTCCATGATCTCCGCGCACAGCGGATCCGGCTCCTTCTCCAGCGACAGGAGATATTCCCGGATCCGGTCATTCTCTGTCATGATTCGGTACCGGTCCCCTTCTCTTCCTCGGTTCCGCCGTCGCGGAGCGTGATGATGATCTGCTTGGGCGTCATGGAGGTATTCAGTACATAAGTACCGCCCCGGATGGGATTGCCGTAACCCATGAATTTATAACCGTATTCATAAAACAGGCACTGGACGATGAACGAATACCTGTTCTCCACCAGCCCGCAGTTCTCCAGCGCTGCCGCCAGATTGGCAATGTTTTCGTCATCGCTTATCGTAACGCGCAGATCTCTCCCGGGGGCGGCCTCCATGGTCTTCCCTGAAAACAGGCTGTAGCCAAAGGAATATCCCTTGCTGATCCCCTCGTAAAGGATAAGCACAACGGCCGCGCACACGATCAGCTTCCAGGAAATGGCTATGATCAGCTTTGTGGTCTGGATGATTTCTTTTGAGGTATTCTTCATGTTCCGTCAGTCCCTTCTACACTTCCATGATGATCGGCAGGATCATGGGATTCCGCTTCATCCGCTTCCAGAGGAAATCGCTCAGGTCGTCACGGATGATATTTTTGATCCTGCCCCAGTCGCTGACATGGCGGTCCAGGCAGTCCTGCACGGAATCCTCCACCACGCGGCGGGCTTCCTCCATCAGATCCTCGGCCTCCCTCACGTAGACAAAGCCTCTGGAAACGATATCGGGCCCGGCCAGAAGCTGGTTGGAATATTTCTCAAGCGTCAGCACGACAATAATGATCCCGTTCTGGGCAAGGTTCTGCCTGTCGCGGAGAACAATGTTCCCCACGTCCCCGACACCCAGGCCGTCCACCAGGATCGCCCCCGCCTGGACATGGTCCACCACGCGGCATTCCTCCTGGGAAAGCTCCACCACGTCGCCGGAGGACATGATCAGGATCCTCTCTTTCGGGATCCCCATGGATTCCGCAAGGCCCCTGTGCGTCATCAGGTGCCGGTACTCGCCGTGTACCGGAAGCGCGTACCGGGGATGCGTCAGCGAGTAGATCAGCTTGATCTCCTCCTGGCAGGCATGACCGGACACATGGGTATCCTGGAAGATCACCTCGGCGCCCTTGATGGAAAGCTCGTTAATGACCTTGGATACTGCCTTTTCATTGCCGGGGATGGGCGACGAACTGAAGATGATCACGTCGTTCGGTTTGATGGAGACCTTCTTGTGGATATTGGAGGCCATCCGCGACAGGGCCGCCATGGACTCCCCCTGGCTTCCCGTGGTGATCAGGACGGTCTTCTCGTCCGGATAATTTTTCAGATTGTCGATATCCACCAGAGTCCCCTCCGGGATCCGGATATAGCCGAGTTCACTGGCGATCCCGATGACCGTCACCATGCTCCGGCCCTCGATCACCACTTTTCTTCCGTACTTGTACGCGGAATTGATGATCTGCTGGACCCTGTCCACGTTGGAGGAAAATGTAGCGACAATGATCCGGTTGTTCTGGTGTTCGGCAAAAATAGCGTCGAACGTCTTTCCCACCGTGCGCTCCGAAGCGGTAAATCCCGGCCGGATCGCGTTGGTGCTGTCGCACATGAGGGCAAGAACGCCCTTCTTTCCCAGCTCCGCAAAGCGCTGGAGATCCGCGGGCTCTCCGAATACCGGCGTGTAATCGATCTTAAAATCTCCGGTATGCAGGATGATCCCCGCGGGAGTAAACACCGCCAGAGCGGAAGCGTCCGCGATGCTGTGATTCGTCTTAATAAATTCTACCCGGAAGCATCCCAGGTTGATGGTCTGACCGTGCTTTACCACCTTGCGTTTGGTGGTCTTCAGAAGATTGTGCTCCTTGAGCTTGTTCTCGATCAGGGCTATGGTGAGCTTCGTCCCATAGACGGGTACGTTCAGCTCCTGCAGCACATAGGGAAGCGCCCCGATGTGGTCCTCGTGGCCGTGAGTGATGACAAATCCCCTCACCTTCTCCTGATTCTGTTTCAGATATGTGATATCGGGAATGCAGAGATCGATCCCCAGCATATCGTCGCTTGGGAAAGCAAGTCCGCAGTCGATCACAATGATGTCATTCTCATATTCGATGGCAGTAATATTCATGCCAATCTGCTCAAGACCGCCCAGGGGAATGATCTTCACCTTGGCGGAACGGTTCTCCGTCTTATTCTGTTGCTTCAAATTCATACCTCCATATTTTCTGTTCCCGAAAGTTTGTCCAGTCCGCGCTCCCTGCATGAGCGGCAGTATCCGAATAATTTCACTTCATGATCGGTCACGGCAAAGCCCAGCCGCTCCATAAGGCTCTGCTCCAGCGTATCGAGAAGATCCTCCTCAAACGAAAACACCGTTTTGCATCCCTTGCAGATCGCATGATGGTGATGATGCCTCAGCCCCTCCCGACCGTCGGAGGGCTGCCCCAGCTCATACCGGGAAAATCCGTCGTCCAGATTGAGTTTGTCGATAAGGCCCAGATCCACCAGCACCTGAAGCGTCCGGTAGATCGTCGCCAGTCCGATCTCCGGCTGCTTTTCCTTCGCCAGGGCATGGATTTCCTCTGCGGTGAGATGTTCTCCCGGATGTTCGGCCATCAGGTTCAGAACCAGAAGACGCTGCTCCGTGACCTTGAGATTTTTTTCCTTCAGTTTCTGTTTGAATGTGTTTTCGTTCATGCGGCCAGTTTCCTCCGCCTGTCGCCTTCCTGAACGGGGGACGGCTCCTGCGCCGCTCCCTGTTTATTTTTCCAGATCTATGTCCGTATCGGACATCAGCTCCGAAAAGATCCTGTACAGATAATCCAGCTCGTCCTCGTTATAAACGAATTCATAGACCGCCTGGGCGTCCTCCCTGCGGGAAAGGTCCTTCAGGATATAACATTCTCCTTCTTCCTCGTCCTCCGTGCTGTCCGTAACAAGAAGGTAGTTCATCCCGTTGATTCTGGTCTCCTCCAAAACGGTGAACTCCGCGTTTTCCCCGTCCTCGTTCTCCAGGGTAATACATCTTTCTTTGTCCATGGCCGTACTCCTTTTTCAGCGTCCGTTTCGGGAATTCAGGTAGTCCTGTAAAATGAGCTCCGCCGCCAGAGTATCAATGACCTTCTTGCGCTCCGCCGCGGGTACCCCGCTCTCCTGCAGGATCCCGTCCGCTTCCACAGTCGTCAGCCGCTCATCATAAAGAATCACCGGAAGCCCTGTCCGGCGCTTAAGCGTTTCCGCAAATTCTTCACTCTTCCTTGCACGTTCGCCGACGGTATCATCCATATTCATAGGATAACCCAAAACAATGGTTTCAATCTCATACCGGGAGATCAGTTCCTCGATCCTGCGGCACGTTCTGCGCAGTTTGTTCTCTTCCTTCCTGGTAATCGTTTCGATCCCGTACGCGATCATCCCCGTGGGGTCGCAGACCGCAACCCCTACGGTCCTGGATCCGAAATCAAGGCCCATGATCCTCATAGTCAGAAAGCTCCGCCCGTTCCTGATGATATCCGATTTCCGCGCCATAAAACAGAGCCCCTTTTGCGGGACTCTCGGCGGTCATTTCAGCCTTTCGTCAATATACACCGACAAAAGAAGCTCCAGAATCTCATCCCTCTCCACCTTCATGATGAGGCTTCTGGCGTTCTTGTGGCTGGTGATGAAGGTGGGATCTCCGGACATAATATAACCTACAATCTGATTGACAGGGTTATAGCCCTTCTCCTCAAGGGCAGTATACACCTTCTGCAGAATCTCGCTCACATCCTGATTATCCGGAACTGCCTGAAAATATCTCGTGTTGTGAATGTCGCCCATATCCCTCACGTCCTTTACCTGCTTGTTTCTATTTTATACCAATTTTGTCCTTTCGTAAAGAAGAAAATTATAAATTATTTCTATATATTTTCTGACAATAATCGGTCACTGTGCTCCGTCCGCGGTCTCCTGGGGAACGAGGCGGAGGATCCCATCGGCTATCTCCTCCCGGATGCGCCCCCGGATCAGCTGTCCCTTTCGCCCCTCGGCTTCCGTCACCGCCGCCCGGACATACTCGCGGGTATATCCTGTAAGATAGGTTTCTTCACCGATGCGCACGGACTCCTCCGGGATGATGTCCCGGTCCTTTCCTTTCAGAGAATCGCGGTAGGCTTCGGCTCCTTCCCTTCCCAGCTCGATCAGCGCCGCGCTCCTTCTTCGTTTGACCGCTTCCGGCACCTGTTCCGGCATGGAGGCCGCCCTGGTGTTCTCCCTGCGCGAATACGGGAAAACATGAAGCTCATAAAACCGGACGCGGCGGACCAGATCGAGGGTTTCGGAAAACTCCTCCTCCGTCTCACCGGGAAACCCGACGATCACATCCGTCGTAATAGCCGGGTTGTCAAAATGCCTGCGCAGAATCCTGCAGCACTCCTCGTACTCCGCCGCGGTGTAGCGCCGGTTCATCCGCTTCAGCGTCCGGTCGCAGCCGCTCTGCAATGACAGATGGAAGTGGGGGCACACGGTCTTGAGACCGGCAAGCCGCCCCGCAAATTCCTCTGTGACGATCCGCGGCTCCAGAGAGCCCAGACGGATGCGCAGGATACCGTCCACCCGGTCCAGGCGCTCGATCAGCCCGATCAGTTCATCGCCCTTCCGCTCCGGCCTCTCGCAGCCGTAGGAGCTCAAATGAATCCCTGTCAGCACGATCTCCTTACAGCCGTTTCCCGCAAGTGTTTCCGCCTCGCGCACCACATCCTCCGGCGCGCGGCTTCGCACACGTCCCCGCGCGTAGGGGATGATGCAGTAGCTGCAGAACTGATTGCAGCCGTCCTGGATCTTGATGCAGGCCCTGGTATGTTCCGCGGCCCGGTCGATGCCGAGCGTCTCGCAGCACCTTTCCGAGGCGATATCCGTTATACGGGCTTCGCTTTCGCGCTTCTGAAAGAAGCGGTCAAGCGCCTCGATGAGCTCCCCCTTCCTGTTGTTTCCCAGAAGAATATCCGCCGAGCCTCCCTCCAGCAGCCGTTCGCCCGCGATCTGTGCATAGCAGCCCACGGCCACCACCGCCGCCGCCGGATTTCTTTTTCTGGCCCGATGAAGCATCTGCCTGGATTTTTTGTCCGCAACGCCGGTAACGGAGCAGGTATTCACCACGTACACATCGGCCTCGTCCTCAAACGGAACGATCTCGTATCCCGCCTTTTCCAAAAGCTGCTGCATGGCCTCTGTTTCATAGGCGTTCACCTTGCAGCCCAGATTATGAAGCGCCGCTCTTCTCATAGGCTCTCTCCCTGTGTGCTTCACATATTTTTAACACCTTTTTCATTGAATCTGACTATTGACTTTTTTCTTCCCACTCTGTACTATTAAACCATAAGGACACATTGACGGCAGCTGGTTCTGTCAATCCAATATATCGACAAAATCAAGGAGGAACATCTGTATGAAAACTGTCCGTATCTCATTGAATTCCATTGACAAGGTGAAGTCTTTTGTAAACGACCTGGCCCGCTATGACATTGATTTCGATCTGATCTCCGGCCGCTATGTGATCGACGCCAAATCCATCATGGGCATCTTCAGCCTGGACCTGTCCAAGCCGATCGACCTGAATATCCACGCGGAGGACGGTCCCGTGGTCGATGAGATCCTGGAGACCCTTACCCCCTACCTGATCAAATGATTCCATACGGATGTGTCGGCCGCCCGTCAGCCGCAGCGTATGACCTCGCGCCGGGCGACCGCCGTTTCCACCATTTCTTCGATCTTTCCCCGGAGCAGTTCTTCTGATTTTCTGATCGCCTTCACACTGGGCTTTGTCACCGGATGCTTCGCAACAAAAATCGTACAGCAGTCCTCATACGGCTGGATCGACGTGTCGTAAGTCCCGATCTTTAAGGAAATGTCCACGATCTCCTGCTTGTCAAACGCGATGACCGGACGGAATACCGGGATGCTGCACACATCATTGGTCGCCGCGAGGGACTGGACCGTCTGGGATGCCACCTGGCCGATGCTTTCCCCGGTGATCAGCGCCATACCGCCGGTCTCCTCCGCGATCCGTTCCGCGATCCGCATCATATACCGGCGCATGATGATGGTCAGCTCCTCATGGGGACACGTCTCGTAAATGCACATCTGGATATCCGTAAAATTCACCACATGGAGATCCATGGGGCCGGAATACCGCGCCACGATGGAGGCCAGGTCCACAACCTTCTGCTTGGCGCGCTCGCTGGTATAGGGCGGCGCATGGAAATAGACCGCGTCGATCTTCACGCCTCTCTTTGCCACCATATATCCGGCCACAGGGCTGTCGATCCCCCCGGAGAGAAGCAGCAGCGCCTTTCCGTTGGTTCCGACCGGCATCCCGCCCGGCCCGGCGATCATCTCCGAATAGATGTTGACGACCGTGTGGCGCACTTCGACACGCAGCAGCACATCCGGCTCATGGACGTCCACCCGCATCTGCGGGAACGCCAGGAGCACAGCCTCGCCCAGGTCCCGGTTCATCTGCTCAGACGGAACCGGGTAATTCTTATCCGCCCTGCGCGCCGCCACCTTAAACGTCAGGCTCTTATCCCCGTAGACATGAGCCATATAAGAGACGACGGTCTCCTTGAGCCGGTCAAAATCCCTCTCCTCCGTCTGGAGCATCGGGCAGATCCAGGCGATCCCGAATACCTTTCCCAACGCCTCCGTCACATCATCGTAGTCGTAATCCGTAAGCGCCGAGACGTAGATCCTGCCGGCCTCCTTGCGCACCTCAAATTTTCCGTCCACCCGCTTTAACGCATGGCATATATGACTGATGAGCGCATCCTCAAAAAGGAACCGGTTCTTGCCCTTTGTGCCGATTTCTGCGTACTTTATCAAAAATGACTGATACTTCATATAACCTCTCCTTTAATTTCTGCGGAACCTGCGGAGCACGGGAAGGATCTCTTTCAGTGTCTCCGCCGCGTAGTCGATCTCCTCGCGGGTATTGAACAGCCCGAAGCTGAACCGCAGGGTGGAATCCAGGAGCTCGCGGCTCACTCCCACCTCCTTCAGGCTTCGGCTGACACCCGGATGGTTGGAAGAGCAGGCCGATCCGGAAGAGACATAGACGCCCCTTTCCTCCAGGGCGTGGAGAAGCACCTCGCTGCGGACCCCCGCAAAGCTGGCGCTGATGATCTGGGGGGCGCCCTCCCTTCCGGGCGGGTTGTTCAGAGTGACCCCCTCGATCTCACTCAGCCGCGCCTGTGCGTACTCCTTCAGTCCGTACAGGTACTCCACCTTCTCCTTATGGTCGGTATAGATCTCCCTGGCGGCGGCGCCCATACCCGCGATGCCCGGCACATTCTCGGTACCGGAGCGCAGATTCCTCTGCTGTCCGCCCCCGTAGATCAGCGGGCGGATCTTCACCCGGTCGCCGATGTAAAGGAAGCCAACCCCCTTGGGGCCGTGAAATTTGTGGGCGCTGGCGCTGAGCAGATCGATCTTCTGGCGTCTGGGACGGATCTCATACTTTCCGTATGCCTGGATGGCGTCCACATGGAAAAGCGTGCGGGGATTGGTCTGCTTGATGATCCCGCCGATCTCCTCGATCGGCTCCACGGTCCCCACCTCGTTATTCACATACATGACGGAGACAAGGACCGTCTCCGGCCGGATGCTCTCCCGAAGCCGGTCCGGATCCACCTTTCCGAGGCGGTTCACGGGAAGATATGTGATCTCGAATCCCTCTTCCCTGAGGAACTCCAGCGGATTGCTTACCGACGGGTGCTCGATGCTGCTGGCAATGATGTGGTTCCCCGTCCTTCGCGCGGCCATTGCCCCGCCGATCAGGGCCATATTGTTGGACTCCGAACCGCCCGAAGTAAAAACGATCTCCTTTTCCGACACCTTGAGCGTCTCCGCGATCACGGCCGCGGCGCGGCGGACATATCGTTCCGCTTCCAGCCCTTTATTATGCTTTGCCGAAGGATTTCCGTAATCCTCGGTCATGGTTTTTACCACTACGTCCCGAACGCAGTCAAACACCTTCGTCGTAGCGGAATTGTCAAAATACGCTTCCATACAATATCTCCCCGCGGGTCCCGGCCGAGGCGGTCCGCCGCGCCGTTTTCCGGCCCGCACTTTCTCATTTTTCCTGACGCGCCCGCGTCGTCTCCAGGTGGTACATGAGGATCGACAGAAGGGCGGGGCCCGCCGTTTCCGTCCGGAGGATCCGGCTTCCCAGAGAAACGCTGGTCCATCCGGCTTCCAGGGCCATCCTGACCTCATCGTCCTCAAAGCCGCCCTCCGGGCCGATGAAGATCCCCGCGCTTGTACCGGGACGGATACATTCGACCGCTTCCCTTGTTGCCTCCATGCCCCTGGCATTCTCATAGGGAAGGATCTTCACGTCAAGCTCCACGCCGCGTCTGACGGCCTCCTGAAACTCCGTGACCGGGAATACGGCGGGAACCGACTGCCTGCCAGACTGCTTGGCCGCGCTCTGTGCAACGGCATTCCATCTGCGCACCCGGTCCTGGGCCTTCTTCGCGTCCAGCTTCACGATCGTGCGGCGGGTAACGACAGGAACAATGCCGGCAGCTCCCAGCTCCACCGCTTTCTGAATGATCAGCTCCATCTTGTCTCCCTTCGGGAGCCCCTGGAACAATATGAGCGTCGCGGGAAGCTCCGTATCCGCCGTCTCCTGCGAAAGGATCTCCGTCAGCACCTCGCCGGGAGCAAAGCCGCGGATGGCGCACAGGTATTCCCTGCCCGCGCCGTCTCCCACGCAAAGCCGCTCTCCGGGCTTCATCCGCAGTACGTTCCGGATGTGGTTCACATCAGGGCCGGTGATCCTGATCTCGGAACCGGCGATCTCTTCTCCCGGGACAAAAAAGTGGTACATTACCTTTCCTCAGCTTTCTTTTTCGCTGTCACCGATACCCACTCTCCCTGTCGGCAGACCTCAAGGATCTCCAGACTGCCGGCCTCCTCTACGGCCTTCACAACGTCCGCCTCCTTGGTGTCAATGATCCCCGACATGATAAAGATGCCCCCCTGCTTCAGGTGGCGCGGGATCCGGGGCTGCAGGCGGATGATCACGTCTGCCAGGATATTGGCGGTCACGATATCATAGCAGTCATATCCCGCCCATTCCATGACGGAGACATCGTCTGTGATATCTCCCTGCTTCAGCAGGAACCGGTCTTCTCCGATGCCGTTGGCCTCCGCATTTTCCCGGGCGGCGGCAATGGCATTCTCATCCAGATCCGTCCCCCGGACGCTTTCCGCCCCCAGCTTTAACGCCGTGATTCCCAGGATCCCGCTTCCGGTCCCCACGTCCAGGATCCGGTCGCCGCTCCTGACATATTTTTTCAGCTGCCGGATGCAGAGCTGCGTCGTCTCATGCTGACCGGTGCCGAAAGCGGTTCCCGGGTCGATCTGGATCAGAAGCTTCTCCCCGCAGTCGGGAGGAACCGGCTCCCAGGTCGGCTTGATCAGAATATCATCCACCGTAAACGGCTTAAAATACTGCTTCCAGTTGTTGATCCAGTCCTTGTCCTCAGTCTCGGACACGGTTATGGTCCGTGCGCCCAGATCTACGGACGCGGAAAGCGCGTCAAGGCCCTCCTCTACCTTTCTGAGGATCTCCTCCTCCGGGGAAGAGCCATCCAGATAGAAGCTCACCTTCGCCGTACCGTCATCCTCGGGAAGCTCCGGGAGGATGTCGATGAACATCCCCTTCGTCTCGCTCTCCGTCAGGGGAACATTGTCCTCGATCTCGATCCCTTCGATCCCGATCTCATCGAAGAGGCAGCTGACAAGGTCCACCGCCTCCGTAGTGGTAGCAAGTGTATATTTTTTCCATTTCATAGGTTTTGCTCCTCTCGTCACGGAAGCTGCCGAAGATATTCCTCGGGCCGGCAGAAGTCGATCCCATCCGCCTCCTGCCTGTCCGGTTCATCGCAGAGAATATATCTCCGGCTGATGGGGCCGAACCGCTTCTCGATCTGTACAAATTTGTCCGCATCCGCAAGACGCCGGTACTGTTCGGGCGCCATACGGGGACCGTTGCGGAGCTCGCATACCATACAGGAATTTTCTTTCGTGTCGTAGACCACCATCCCGAAAATGCCCGAGTTGATCTGGAGCTTGTATACCTGGCAGCGCCCCTCCATGGCCTTCTCCGTCTCCAGGAGGATGATGTCCTCCAGCATCCGGTCCCGCACATCCTGGAGCACACGTTCCGTCAGGGTCATTTTGTCCAGCTCGCTCATGCCCAGGAAGCGCTCCGAGCTGACCAGGGACTGCAGAAGCGTCTGGATCTGGCTGTAACGGATGCCCGGCTGCGTAAAGATCACCCGCTCGATCGGCTCGCTCCCCGCCTGCGGCGTCTCCGCCGGACACTCCACCACAATATCCATATCCACCAGGGCCTCCTTCACCTCCGCCACATGAACACGGGTGATCCCGGATGCCTGTTCCTCCCGGCTCCGGTCATTGCGC
This sequence comes from uncultured Lachnospiraceae bacterium, assembly GCA_947630085.1. Classification (GTDB taxonomy): domain Bacteria; phylum Bacillota; class Clostridia; order Lachnospirales; family Lachnospiraceae; genus UBA3402. The sequence goes on along the minus strand of CANRGP010000015.1, from coordinate 22,128 downwards.
AGGTTCCACGCGGCCAGCTTCAGATTCTGATAGGCCGGGTTCTTGGACAAAATCAGGAGAAGATAGTTCAGGTTCATGTTTTCCATGACGCGTTTGACGACCTCCTCCAGGCTTCCGGACTGCTGCAGGGCCCGCATATTGCGGAACTGGCTCAGATCCTTGCTGCCCACCAGAGATCTCTCAATATTGCGGCAGACAGCGCTTTCCACATATTCTCCCGTGGCCTGCGTGTTGCGGAAAGTGGCGTTTTCCACATAAAGCCCGCCGTCCGGGCGCCTCTCTCCCGCGCGCATGGTGCCTCCGTAGCGGATGTATCCGTCCAGATCGTCCAGGCCGAGAAGGAGACTGTGTTCCTTAAAGGAGATAAACGTAGTGCGCACCAGAACCGCCCTGTCATACAATTCCTGCCTGAGAGCCAGACAGAAAGCAAGCGAATCCGTCCCCGTCAGGACGACCCGCATTCCCTGGGCCGCATGGATGTCCGAAAGGAGAGCCGCATCATCAATAAAGTCGCCCATCAGCGTCACCTCATCCACGAACACGAAACGGTACCCCAGAACGGCCAGCATTTTCAGATCCTGGTTCAGCTTGTCCATGGAATCCGCCGCCGTGATCTTGATGTAGGCGGCCCTCTCCATTTCCTCCGGGACCAGTGCCGCTATCGCCTGGCGGATCATGGTCGTTTTCCCCGTCCGCCGCAGCCCGGTGATCAGACATACCCGTCCGTCGCTTCCGATCCTGCCGTGAAGATATGCCTGCAGTTTCTCAAAGCAGAAGCGCTTTTTCTCTTTTTCGATCCCCTCCGTCATGGCGGCAAGAGCCTCATCCGTCACCACGTTCGTCTGAAAGCGCCGGACGAAAGATCGTGACGCAGCAGAGCGGCTCCGCCCTCCCCCTGTGCCGATGGCGGCACCTACGGTAGCTGCCTGCTTCACCTTCAGCTCCTTCAGCTGCTTCTGGAGGCCGCGTCTCTCCTCGATCCCGGCCTGCAGCGCCTCCAGCTGACCGTCTTTGATATACTGGCTCTTCATCTTTCCGTTCTCTGTCCACTGGCGGTAAAAACGAAGCTTTCCATGTATCGTCTTTTTTGATATATAACCTACCGGGAGCCTGGCGATCCTTCTCTCGAGTTCGCGGATCTTCCCCTCCACCATCGCCGGGGTTTCCGGCAGGTTTTCCTCCCATCGCTTGCCGTCCTCCATAAGAACCCCTCCTTTCTTCTCCGCCTATTGTAACCTATTATAACCTAACTGTCAATAATCAGATACACTTTTTGTATCCTGTGTTATATTCAAAATAAAGGTTACAATTTTTAATCAAAAGGGTTACAGGGTACAGGCGGATTTCCAGTATTTGCCGGGGGTTTTTTACACGCCGACGCGATAAAAAGCAGTCCCTGTGCATTATTCTATTGAATGGGTAACCCATCCACTCATACATATCATAACCCGTATCGCGGCGGGAAGGTACAAAAGATCAGAAGATACCGGAAGAAAGGATCCGAGAAAGATACAAAAGAATATGCCATACAAAAGACCTCCGGAAAAGCGTCAGGGGCCGCGCGTCCTGCGCGGCCCCTGATCCTTTTCTCTCATGTCCTGTTCTGTCACCGGTCACTTAACTGTCATTGCTCCGTCAACTCCCACACGATATCCGTCCGGCGTTGTCGTATTGGTAAGAAGCGCGCCCAGGACTCCCTCGGAAGAAGCGTTAAAGTAATATGCCTTTCCGTCTATGATCTGCCATCCGGTCCGCATGGCGCCGTACGTCCCGTCGTCCACCGGGTTCAGATAGAACCGGTTCCCGCCGTCATCCAGCCATCCGGTCCTGACAAGGCCGTTCTGGCCGAAATAATACCATCTCCCGTCAATACACGACCAGCCGTTTCTGAGCCATCCGCCTCCCTGGAGGCCGTACCACCAGCCGTTGGGGTTGTAGCGCCATCCCTGGACCGTCTGGTCCCCCTGGGGATCCTCGAAGCCCTCCATATCATCGCTGGTGGCCGTATTGGCCAGGTACGTACTTACCAGCTGTTTAAAGCTGGGCCCTGTCCCGTAAACGCCCGGATATGCGTAGACCCCGCTGGCAGCAGAATGGAGGCTGTTTCCTCCCGGGCCCGCAGATACCAGTTCATTGGCCCCCAGGACCGGCAGCGCCGTCAGGAGCAGCACCCCCGCGGCCACGGCCGCGGTCATCAGCTTTCTGCTTCTTCTCATAGGGAAATCCTCCTTTGTTATTTGAACAGTCCCTTTTTCTTCTTTCCGTTCCCGTCGTCCCCGGAATCCGTCCTGCCTGTCATCAGTTCGTCAAAACGCCGGAGGGCCTGGCGCTGTTCCTCATTCAGCTGCTTCGGAACCTGTACCACCAGCGTCACATAGTGGTCGCCGCGTACGTTCCTGTTCCGGACAGAGGGAACGCCCTTACCCTTTAAACGTACCTTTGTATCCGTCTCCGTCCCCGGCTTAACCTCATATTCGACCTGGCCGTCCACCGTTTTGATGATCAGGGGCCCGCCCAGCGCCGCCTTCGCAAAGGAGATGTACACCGTAGAATAAATGTCCATATCCTTGCGGATAAAGATGGGATGCTTGGAGACTATCGCGGTCACAAGGAGATCTCCCCGCTCACCGCCGCCGGTTCCCGGCTCACCCGCTCCCACGCTCCTCACGCTCTGGCCGTCGTCAATGCCCGCGGGTATGGTTACCTTCAGCTTCTTTCTTTTCACGATGTATCCGGTTCCCCGGCAATCCGGGCACTTCTCCCGGATCACCTGGCCGATTCCTCCGCAGTCCGGGCAGGTGGACACATTCTGCATGGTGCCGAACATGGTCTGCTGCGTATACACGATCTTGCCCTTGCCGTTGCACTTGGAACAGGTCTCCTTGGATGTGCCGGCCTTGGCGCCCGTGCCGTGGCAGGACTGGCATTCTTCCTTAAAGTTGATCTCGATCTCCTTCTCGCAGCCGAATACCGCCTCCTCAAAGGTGAGCCTTACGCTGGTCTGAAGGTTGGCCCCGCGCATGGGGCCGTTATAGCGGGAGCTTCTGGTGCTTCGGCTGCTTCCGAACAGATCGCCGAATATATCGCCGAAAATGTCTCCCATATCGGCGCCGTCGAACCCTCCGAAACCGCCGAATCCGCTGAAGCCGCCGCCTCCCGCTCCGCCGTCAAAGGCCGCGTGTCCGAACTGATCATATGTCTTTCTCTTTTCGGGGTCGCTCAGCACCGCGTAAGCCTCGGATGCCTCTTTAAATTTGCGTTCCGCCTCCGCATCCCCCGGATTGGCGTCGGGATGATATTTTTTCGCCAGGGTCCGGTACGCTTTCTTGAGCGCCGCTTCGTCGGCGTCTTTGGGCACGCCGAGAACCTCATAATAATCTCTCTTGGTCTCTGCCATATGTCTGCTACCTTTCCACGATGTTCGCCAGTCAGGGAATTCCCCGGCTGGCGGACAAGTATCCTATCGGTATGATTTTTTCGGATTACACTTCCTTAAAGTCGCCGTCAATGATGTCATCGTCCGGCTTTGACGCGCTTTCATGGGCACTTCCGCCCGCTCCGCTCATATCGGGGCCGGCGCCCGCCGTTCCGGCGGCTCCCTGCATGGATTCATACATCTTGGTGAACAGCGCCTGGGCGCTCGCCATCAGCTTCTCCTTCGCCGCCTTGATGTCCGCTATCTGCGCGTCGCTCATCTCCTCGGCAGGAGCCCGGTTCACGGCTTCCTTCAGCGCCGCCAGGTCAGCCTCCACGGCCGCCTTATCGTTGGCAGCGATCTTATCTCCCACATCTTCCAGCGCCTTTTCGGTCTGGAAGACGATGGAATCGGCCTCGTTCCTGGTATCCACTGCCTCCTTGCGCTTCTTGTCCTGCGCCTCGTACTCAGCCGCTTCTTTCACAGCCTTCTCGATATCGGAATCGGACATATTGGAACCGGAGGTAATGGTAATGTGCTGCTCCTTGCCGGTTCCCAGATCCTTGGCGGACACATTGACGATCCCGTTGGCGTCGATGTCGAAGGTCACCTCGATCTGCGGAACGCCTCTTCTTGCGGGCGGGATCCCGTCCAGACGGAACTGGCCCAGGGTCTTGTTGTCGCGGGCGAACTGCCTCTCGCCCTGTACCACATGAATGTCGACTGCCGTCTGGTTATCTGCCGCGGTGGAGAAGATCTGGCTCTTCTTGGTGGGAATCGTGGTATTGCGCTCGATCAGCCTGGTGGCGACTCCTCCCATCGTCTCGATGGAGAGGGAAAGCGGCGTCACATCCAGAAGAAGGATATCTCCCGCTCCCGCGTCGCCGGCCAGCTTGCCGCCCTGAATGGCCGCGCCGATGGCAACGCACTCGTCGGGGTTCAGGGTCTTGCTGGGCTCATGCCCGGTAAGCTGCTTCACCTTGTCCTGAGCCGCGATCATACGGGTGGAACCGCCTACCAGAAGGACCTTGCCCAGCTCGGAAGCGGTGATCCCCGCGTCGCGCAGAGCGTTCTGCACCGGTACTGCGGTCTTTTCGATCAGGTCATGTGTCAGCTCGTCGAACTTCGCCCTGGTCAGATTCATGTCCAGATGCTTCGGTCCCTCGCTGGTCGCCGTAATGAACGGCAGATTGATGTTGGTGGTCGTCGCGGTGGAAAGCTCCTTCTTCGCTTTCTCGGCCGCCTCCTTCAGCCTCTGGAGGGCCATCTTATCATTGGACAGATCCACTCCTTCAGCCTTTTTGAATTCCGTGATCATCCACTGGGTCACACGATTGTCGAAGTCGTCGCCTCCCAGATGGGTGTCTCCGTTGGTGGAAAGGACCTCGATGACGCCGTCGCCGATCTCAATGATGGAGACATCAAACGTACCGCCGCCCAGGTCATACACCATGATCTTCTGCTCTTTCTCATTGTCCAGACCATAGGCCAGAGCCGCGGCCGTGGGCTCGTTGATGATACGCTTTACATCCAGGCCCGCGATCTTTCCGGCATCCTTGGTAGCCTGACGCTGGGCGTCATTGAAATATGCGGGAACGGTGATGACCGCCTCCGTAACCGTCTCGCCCAGATAGCTCTCCGCATCCGCCTTCAGCTTCTGCAGGATCATCGCGGAGATCTCCTGAGGCGTGTACTTCTTTCCGTCGATATCCACCTTGTAGTCGGTTCCCATATGCCTCTTGATCGAAGATATGGTCTTGTCGGCATTGGTCACTGCCTGACGCTTGGCGGGCTCTCCCACCAGACGCTCCCCGGTCTTGGTGAAAGCCACGATGGACGGCGTCGTGCGGACGCCCTCCGCATTGGCGATAACGGTGGGCTTGCCGCCCTCCATCACTGCCACACAGCTGTTTGTTGTCCCTAAATCGATACCTATAATCTTGCTCATAATTGTTTCCTCCTGCATATATATTTGAAATTGTGTATTTCCTTACCGTCAGTTCGCGACAGATACCATGCTGTGCCTCACCACGCTGTCGCGGTACATATATCCCTTCTGGAGCTCCTGCGCGACGACGTTCTCGCCCAGGTTCTCATCCTCCACGTGCATCACCGCATTGTGGAAATTGGGATCGAAGGGTTCCCCCTCGGCCTTTATGGCCCTGACTCCCGCATCCTCAAGGTTCTTGAGAAGCTGCTTGTATATCATCTCCATCCCGTCGGCAAAGGGCGTTCCCTTCACGTCCTCCGGGACAGCGGCCAGGCCCCTTTCAAAGTTGTCGATCACCGGAAGGATCCTCTCGATGATATCCCTCGCGCCGATCTCGAACATTGCGGATTTCTCTTTTTCCGTCCTCTTGCGGAAATTATCAAACTCGGCCATATTGCGGCGGAGCCTGTCGGTCAGTTCCTCGATCTGAATGTCTTTCGCGTCTTTTTTCTGCTTCTTCTTGCCGAAAACATGAAACTTTCCATCCTCCGGCTCCTCTTCCGCTCCGGGCGCTCCCTTCGCTTCGTTCTGCTCCTGCCCTTCCCGGGCATCGCTCTCCTCCCCGGTATCCGCGGATGCCTCTTCGGCCGCATCGCCGGACCGGGAAGCCTGCTGCTCCGCCGGATCCGGTTCCGGAGAATCCTCCTTTGCCGTGTCCGGAGATCCGTCCTGCGAATTCAGTTCTTCCTCCATATTCGTTTCTTCCCTGTTCTCTCTATCCACGCCGTTTCATCACCTTTCCTCTTTTTTAAATGCAGCGTCTAGCTGAGTCATCAGCGTCCGCAGAGTTTTCAGCACCTTTTCGTAATCCATCCTCTTCGGTCCGATAATCCCTATGGTCCCCCGGATCCCTTCTCCCAATTCATAGTTGGCCGTGATCACACTGCAGTCATGCATGGCCTGAACCGGGGTCTCTTCTCCGATATAGACCTGAATGCCCGTATTGTTTTCGGGATCGTCCGCCCCGTTCACCAGCTTCTGGAGCAGTTCCGTATGTTCCAGGGTCCCCAGCAGCTCGCTGGCCTTCTGATTGTCGCTCAGCTCCGGATACTTGAAAATGTTGGTGGCGCCGCTGGTATAAATCTGAAGGTTTTCCGCATCTGCCCGGATCACCTCGGCAACCTGATTGAGCACCAGATCCACCACCCCCGCGTGGGGCCCGGCCTGCTGCTTCATCCGGCTGATCACTTCCAGGTTGATCTCCTCAACGGTAAGTCCGTTGAGATTGCTGTTGAGCAGGATGTTCAGGTTCAGCAGCTCCTCTTCGTCAATCTCCTCCGCAACATTCACAATGGTGTTCTTGATCAGGTTTCCCTCAAGCACCGTCACGATCAGCAGTTTATCCCGATCCACCCTGGACAGCTGGATAAATTTCAGCTTGTTCTGATGGTACTTCGGTCCGCTGATCAAAGCGGCATAGTTGGTATCGTTTGCCAGAAGCTTGGCCAGCTTCTTCAGCACCGACTCCAGCCGGTCGACCTTCCGGAACATGAGCTCCTGCATCTCGGAAACCTCGTTGTTTTTCTCCTGCAGGATCTGATCCACATAGAAACGGTACCCTTTATCCGACGGGATACGTCCCGCGGAGGTATGGGGCTGTATGATATAGCCCATCTCCTCCAGGTCCGACATCTCATTGCGGATCGTAGCGGAACTCCACTTGTTGTCCACGTATTTGGAAATGGTTCGGGATCCGACCGGTTCGCCGGTATCCATATAATTTCTGATGATCGCTTTCAATATGGTAACCTTACGCTCATCAAGCTCCACGGTCCGCTCTCCTTTCAGGCAGTCCCTCCTGTGTGTTGTTAGCACTCATCACAATCGAGTGCTAATTCCTACGTTTTTAATATATTACTTTACCTATTATTTGTCAATACCTTTTTTCTTCTTTTTTACACGGTTTTTATTCCGCATCTCTGTCCGCGCACACCCGCCCTGTTTTTTCGCGCAAACAGACAGAGGCATGACGCCCCGAAAAGCCGTCATGCCCCTGCCGTACCGCACGAACAGGTATTCAATCTGCGGTTATCCCTTTTTCGGCGTACCGTTGGTCTTGGGAGCCCGTGCGCCCGGCTCGCCGTTCCGGTGTAAATGTTCCGGCGCTCCCACTTCTCTGAACTCTCCGGCTTCCGTGGCCTCCTTCAGAATAGTGCTGAAATTTGTGGCGCTCCGCGTCTGTCCGTCCTGTGCTGCCGGCGCCTGCCCATTCTGCTGCGCTGCCGGTGCCTGCCTGTTCCGCCGCGCTGCCGGCGGCTCCCGGGCTTCATCCGGATGATCATTGTAATACGCGACGATCTGGTTTTTCACCCCTTCGACCGCGTCAATCCGCTCGGGGGATTCAAACGAACCAAGAAGGTCATTCTCTCCGAGCATAACGCGCATATCCAGGTAAACGGTGGCGTACTCGCCCAGCAGATCGGCATCCGGTTTCGGCTCCCCTGCGTACTGCCCTCCCGTGGGCAGATACTCAAGAATGCCTTTGACGCTTCGGAACATTCCGTTTCTGTATGCCTTGCTTCTCTGGAATTGCAGACGCTCATCATTGCTCATCCGCGCGGACGCTTCCCGGTAAACCCGCTCCTGCGTCGTCATATTCGCATCCATCTGTCCGGCCTGACGGGCCCGGTCGACCTCCTCCGCCGTCTTTCCATTGACAACCTCGTTCTTTCCGAGCTGCACGTTTCCTCCGGATCCCACGATGCGGGTGAGCACCTGGCTGACTCCTCTCGCAAATTTCCGCATCTCATTGGCGGCCTCAAGTCCCTGCCTCATCCTGTCAGGGTCAGATAAGATCCCGGAAAGCGAATTCACCGGCTCTCCGAGCATCAGCGCGACCTCCTCCTTCAGATTAAACTTCGAGAATTTCTTCGCGCATCCGGCCATCACTTCGGCCAGCAGATCGGGCTTCCTGTCTATTTGGGACAGCGCGTCGATAAGCTTCTGCCCGGCCGCCGTTTTCTCCTGTACATATTTATTCGGATCAAACAGATCCGCGTAATGAATGTGATCGTTGTCTGCCATGGTCAGAAGGCCGGCAAGCATGACCAGACCGCCCCCGCCGCTTCGGTTCAGCTCAACCGCGCCGGACAGCTTCTGGTTCTGCCAGCGGTCTCCGGTATCAATGCACGTAACCGGTATGTTCTCCATCTCGACGAACTTCCGGTAGATCTCACGCTGCTCCACAGGGATCTGGCTCTCCGACAGGGGAAGCCTCGGCAGCCCTCGCGATCCGTTCACCCAGCTCCGTCTTGATCCGGTTCTGCCTCTCCTCTTTCTCCGGATCGTCCTTATAGAGTTCAGAAGCCCGCTTCGACCGCTTCTTGTCGAATACCCCGGCCAGCCTGTCAAGCGCGCTTAAGTCCGGCCGGACTTCCATAACCTTCTGCTGCAGATATTCCATCCCGTTCACGGTGGCCGTTCCGACGACTCCGATCTCCACACGGTCCCTGGCCTGACTGCAGGCGCGGATCACGGCGGTCATACGATTCTGATCGGTCAGCTGAAGCTTATTGTCCTTCAGGTACTCGTCGACGCTCTGGCCGTTGATATAGAACAGCTGTATCGAAGATGAAAATTCGTATCCCCGAACCGGAAGCGACGACATCATAGCCTCCAGTTCCGCCATCAGTCCCGTGGCGGAAACGCTCTCCGTAGACAATCTGCCGAACATGGTTTCAAACGCGCCCTCGACATCCATGTGTATCGATTCGCCGGTCTTCTGGGAAAACCAGTTCTTCGGCCTGAACAGCGCCGCCGCCCGGTCTGCGAGGAATTTCGGACGGATCACGGGAGGGTTCCCCTCCTGTATCCGCTTGTATTCCTCCTCCGTCATCCCCGCCTGCTCCGGGAAGCCTTCGCGGATGTCAGCCGGACGAGGGCCGAACTCCGGCATTTCGGCAATGGATACCTGCGCGTCATTCATGGGAATACGGGAGGCGTCCGCAAATGCCCTCGCATGGATTCCGGGAATCGGGTCGCCCTCTCCCTTCAGCCATTGCTGTATATGGATCCTCTGCGCCTGGCCGAGTTTCTGCTCAAACGGAATCTTCTTATCCTCGGATAACTTGAGCGCTTTGATGATAATATCGGGGGCAGCCTCCCTGTATGCCTGGAACTGACGCTCCAGCTTATCCGCCTGCAGGAGCCCCACGCATCACGTATCTGGCCGCGATCGGAATAATCGATATCCGGAATCTTCTCTTCCATAAGCGCGTCTCCCGCCATACGGAACCAGCGGCCGCGGCGTCTGTCTCCCGCTTCCGCCGGCATATCCGTCTGAAAATCCGTAAAATCCATACCGGCCTCCCGGCGCTCCGCCTCCATCTCCGCCTTCTCCGAATAGCAGTCCTCAAGGGACCGCCCCCTCGTCACCATCATATGAAGCGCGGCCAGACTGGTTTTCGTCACATCGCTTCCGTCCAGTCCGGTGATTTTCGGCTGCGCGTCCGACTCCAGAGGAATGTTGTCCAATTCCGTCTGCAGCCATGTGTTCGGCATCTGCATCCAGCGACCACTCATAAAACATACGATGATAGTATTCATATGCCTCCCGGTCCTGTAAAAAAGCATCCAGATTTATCAGAAGCTGGTTTACACCATTGACACGGTCGTCTCCTCCGTTGTCGAGGCGCGGATTGCTCTGTACCTTTTCAAAGGTCTGGGATATCGCTCTCAGGGCCTCCTGCTTCCTTGCCTGCAGATCGGCTATTTTCTGCCGTTTTGCCGGATCCGCCTCTTCTGCCTGCGCGACACCGCCGTCCGCCGCAAGAACAGCCTCTATACTCGCGGTATCCGACCAAAGATCCGGATATTTCGCGCGCCGCCCTGCGTCGCCAAGCAGCATCATTTTGAGAATATGCCTCTTTGTTTCCTCTTTTAATGTCACAGCCGGTATCCTCCGAATGATTTCACAGGCTGTTTTCGGAACGCGCCGGCCGATATGCGTAAAAAGAGCCCGAAAGAATCCTCCGGGCTGCGTCAATAATCCTCCACGTCAAATCTTCTGTCCTTATAGTAAAAGCACCTGTCCTCCTCCGTGATCTTCCGGAGCACCCGGCACGGATTCCCGGCGGCGACCACATTGTCGGGAATATCCCTTGTGACAACGCTCCCGGCCCCGATCACCACATTATTTCCGATCGTCACGCCCGGAAGGATGCAGACGCTTCCCCCCAGCCAGACATTATCTCCGATCGTGATATCGATCCCGTACTCATAGCCTGAATTCCGCGAATCCGGGTGAACGGGATGACCAGCCGTGTAGATCGAAACGTTGGGCGCGATCTGGGCGTTTTTTCCGATCCTCACCTTTCCGACATCCAGTACAAGAAAATTATAGTTGGCGAAAAAGTTTTCCCCGACTTCAATATTGTACCCATAGTCACAGTGAAACGGAGCTTCAATATGAACGTTCCTGCCTGTCTTTCCAAGGATCTCCCTGAGCAGCTCCGTCTGTTCCTCCTCACACTCGGGAGGCAGATTGTTGAACCTGTAAATGCGCTTCTTGTTTTCCAGGCGCTCTTCGCTCAGGCCGTCCAGCCACGCCTTATAGGGAAGATTCGCCAGCATCCTTTCTTTTTGAGTCATAAGCGTCCTCCTTCCGATATGGAAATTATCAAACACAGACCTTCAGCTGCGCAAAAACTCGAGAACCGCCCGGTTGAACTCTTCGGGGCGCCTGCTTGCAATAAAATGATCCCCTCTGACGAACCGAAGCTCCGCATCCGGGATACCCGCCGCGATCCGTCTCGTGTGGTCTTCCCGGATCATATCCCTGGTTCCGGCAATGACCAGCGTCTTCGCCCGGATCCCGGCAAGCTCCTCCGGCGCCACATTCGGTTCATTGACCATCAGCCCGAGCATTTCCGCGCGCCGCCTGGCCGATTCGCTCCCGGCCGAAAATCTCTCCGCGATCTTGTATTCAATCTCAATGGGGATCTGCGTGATCCGCTTTACGCCGTCCGCATTCAGATTCGCGCCGTTTAATATCAGCCGGTTTACACGGTCCGGATACCGGATCGCAAAAGCCATAGCAATATTCCCGCCATCTGAAAACCCGAGCAGGTGAGCCCTCTCGATCCGATGTTCATCCATAAATCCCAGCAGATCGTCCGCAAACTGCCGGATCGTAAAGGGCATCGTTCCTCTTGGCGTCTTCCCGTGTCCTCTGGTATCTATCGCATATATGTGATAAAACTTTGAGAACTCATCCATCTGTGCCTGAAAATAGCCGCAGCTCTCTCCATTCCCGTGAAGCAGAATAAACGGCTCTCCCCGGCCCATTTCTATGAAAAAATGTTTTATATCCATATTTTCCACCATTCTGCAGCCTGGAAACCGGCAAAGGAACACCGCGTCCCTGTCCAGGAAATGCGCCGCGCCTCCGGCTGCATCAGCCTTTTCTACGAAAACGAATATAAATCCGATCGCCGCCGGCAGCGGAAGCGACGGTTTACCAAAGCTCCCCGGCAATACGCAAAGCGGCATAAAATTTCTGCATATCGTGGTTTGCCTCCTGCAGACCGTCCGCAGTGTAGTTCTCTGTATCGACAACGTCTCCCGGCACCAGAAAATCATAGAGCTCTATGTTGTGGAAATCGCAGACCGCCTGAACCCCCGCGAGCTCCATCTCCACCGCAAGGCAGCCCTCGCTTTTTCTTTTTTCTGCAAGGCCGCGTGTTTCCCGGTACAGCGCGTCGGTCGTCCAAACTCTGCCTTTTACAAAGGGCAGCCCGTATTTTGTAAATATTTTCTCCACGGCATCCGCATTTTTTATCGTTATGTAATCTGACGGGCGGGCATAATGGTAGGACATACCCTCATCACGGTACGCCTCCGACGGAATCACGTATTTTCCTTTTGTCTTTTCATGATCCAGCGCCCCCGCCGAACCGAACAGTATAAACCGGCCGGCTCCTGTAAGCCAGTTGATCTCGATCACATCCGTCCCTGCAAGAGCGGCCCCCATTTCCGAAAGATAAAAGACAATTTTCTTATCATTGACTGTCAGAAGATGCACCGGCCTGATCCAGTTTGCAGCGCGTATTTCCCCCGCCTGTTCGTTGGGAAAGCGTTCCAGTACCGCAGAATATATTTCTCTTGAAAACGTACCGACAGCAATATCACAGAGTTTTCTTTGTTCACCGACAAGGGCTTTCGGCGAAACGATCGCTTCACTCTCCGGATCAAATGCGTCAATAATCATTTTGCTTCCTCCTTGCTTTGAGTATAGCAAATACATCCCCGACTTTCAACCGAAAATGCGCGCCGTACCCCGCGGCTCGTCCCGGCGCCAGGGCAAAAACGGTTAAAGGACTACCGTCTTCGTGGCGATCTGTTCCCGGAAGCGCACATCATGCTCGACAAACAACATTGTCGGCCGGCAGGCAAGCAGCAGCTTCTCAATCTGCATCCGCGAGAAAACGTCGATATAGTTCAGCGGCTCGTCCCAGATGTACACATGAGCGGGTGTGAGAAGGCTCGCTGCGATCAGCACTTTCTTTTTCTGGCCTTCCGAATAATCCTCCATATTTTTCAGAAACTGCACCCGCTCCATATCGAGCTGCCTCAAAACCGCACAGAACAGACTTTCATCCAGGCCGCGCGTCCTGCAAAATGCCTGAATACTGCCTGTCAGCAGGGAGGTGTCCTGATTGACGTAGGAGATCACCAGCCCGGCCGCCGTTTCGCAGACGCCGGATACTGCCGCGGGAAGCCCCGCGTCCGCGCCGCTTCTCTGCCGCCCCGACAAAGTGCGCATCCCCTGAACTTCCGCCCCCATACCCGCTTTTTGCAAAATCAGCTTGATCAAAGTGGATTTACCAGATCCATTTTCCCCGTGAAGCGCCACCCGCTCGCCCTGCATCAGATCGAAGGTCAGATCGGAAAATACCGGACGGACCGCCCCCTCATAAGCGGCAGTTAATTCACGGACATGGATCAGCCGCTCCTTGTGATGACACAAGGGCATAAGTTTCAAATCCATCGGTTCCTCCAAGTCAGCAAGCAGCCCTTCTTTTTCTTCAATCTCCCGCCTGATCCGCTTTTGCATCTGCGATACCCGACTCTGCAGTTTCTTCGTCTTCGCCCCAATATATGCGCGAGTACCCTTTGAACGATCATGCTCCTTCACAGGATCAAATCCGATCTTCGTCCGTTCATTCCGATCCGCCCACTGCGCCTTTTGTGCCGCAGACTGCTTCAGCTTTCCGATCTCTTTTATATGTTTTTCGTTTTCCGCGCGCACAAACTGATCCCTGCGCTGTTTATTCTCCCACCAGACAGAAAAATTGCCATTTTGCACGTCGAGGCTCTTTCGGTTTAACACCAGCACATGATCCGTGCAGGCATCCAGCAGATCCCGGTCGTGGGATACCAGAATAAAGCCCTTTTTCGATACCAGGTAAACCTTTACATTTTCTCTGGATTCCTGATCCAGATGATTCGTCGGCTCGTCAATCAGCAGAAAATCATTCTCGCCGGAAAACAAAACCGCCAGCATGATCTTCGTGCGCTCTCCCGGACTTAATGTGCGAAGCGGGCGGTACAAAATCTCCGCATTTTCCCGAAGCTGATCCAGCTCTACAAGGACGCGCCACAGCTCGCATCCTGCCTTCCACTGTTCCAGGAGATCCACAGCCGGAAACTGCATCTGCTCCTGTGTGACCGGATAGGGAAAATAGTCAAATGCTGCCGACGCGGTAATGCTGCCGCTGTACTCATATTTACCCAATAACAGATTTAAAAAGGTGGTCTTTCCTTTTCCGTTCCGCCCGAGAAATCCGAGCTTCCAATTTGTGTCAACAGAAAAAGAAATATCCTCAAAAATATTGTCAAAGCTGCCCTCATAGGCAAATGTCAAATGATCCACCAGTATTTGTGACAATTCCATCTCTCCCTTCTGCGGTTCCTCAACAAAAAAAAGAACCGTTCGTCACCAAACAGTTCCATTACGCATCATAACCATTCAGGGAGTGCCTGCAATCTCTCTGTTATTGCAAGCAAAAAGAGCGGTTATGAGGACATAATCCACTTTTGGCAACATGAAATCACCCTATCTTCATGCAGGCAAAAGTAAATTATCTCCTCATCTTTTCACCCCTCTCATCTGTTATCAGGATTATAGCACGAAGCAAAACACCCTGTCAATCCATATTTCTCATTCAAGTTCATAAATGCTGCCCCGGTTCGCCTTCTGCAGATCCAGATGTGTCTAGGGCTGCAGGAAAATACTAATGTCATATCTTACCGTCAATCCATAGATTTCCATTTCATAGCACTATCAATCTGCCAATAAACACTTTTCATAATGACACCTTCAGCTTTTCCCGCTCTTCATTCGCCTGCATATAATCAAACGTTTCTGCAAATTCATATGCTTGTTTTGTCCAATCCAATAATTCCCGATTGAGATAGGATATATCAGAAATAACGATATGCGTTGTCCACCGCCCCCGGATATGGTTCTGTTTGCTTTGATTCCAGCGGATAGGATAGTCCCAAGGTAAGTACAAAACATATTGCCGCAGCGTCCGCTGACGGTGCTTTCCTGTCCAGTCGAAAAATAAAGCGCACCGTTCACCATGACCGCCGGAACCACGTCTGATTCTTCGCTGTTATCATGCTTCGCTTCCGACTCCCAGTATTCGCTGATATCATGATGAATCTCTGTACTGAAGAGGGCGCCGTCCTCAAGCCTGCAGAACGGCAGATTGTCTGAACCGTCTGCAATAAATGTCAGTTCCGTCTTATCATCATTGATCCGGAACCGAAAATTCTTAAATTCTTCTGATGTCGCGGAATCTCTCAATGTCACAACATCTCCGTCTACATCAAAATATCCTCTGTAGATCGTACTGCTCAAAGGTCCCTCATACAGCTGGAACATATTATATGGTTCCAATGTAATGACGAAGTCGCCGCCAAACCCGACGTCTTCCCATACGAACGTGACCGGTTCCGATACGTAGCTGTCATCAGCGGCAAAACCGGTTGGCGTCATTCCTGTTTCCGACAGTGCCTCCGAGGATTCATCCGCAGAGACGTCTGTGGTTATTTTTTCATGATTGACGCTATTTGTTTGACACGCTGACAACAGTATGGCGCTCCCAAGTAACATAATAAAAACTGCTTTCTTCTTCATAATAACCCCCTTTATGCCTGATCACCGTTTACAAAAAGTTTGCTCACTTACTATACTTTTCGATCGTTCTAAATTGTAGTATTTGCTCCCACAGCTGAATGATACATTCATTTCAACGTGTCATGCCATACTTCATTTTCTTTATAAAAGAAGTATTCACTAATATTTTCATTTAAGAAAACCTCTAACATTTTATCCATTCCGTCCGCCAAATTAGATTCTTTCATTTGTTGTAATTCAAGCCAATAAACCTTTCCTTCGTCAGATGATTTTAATTTCCCCTCAAATTTATCGGTTTTGTAAAATAAGACCATATATCTTGAACCATCATCATTTACCCAATCTTTTATTCCGCATAGCCTGGGAGCGGAAATTGCTAAACCGGTTTCTTCAAACACCTCACGTATCACAGCATCCGTAAGTGACTCTCCAATTTCAACGTGTCCGCCCGGAAATGTAATTCCGCGATAATCATCGTCTATCTTATCCTGCACCAAAACTTTATTACCATCGTATATCATACACATATTAGTTATAGTGACTTTTTCTGTTCTTTGCATTTGCTGATTCCCCCAATTCCGATTTATTAATTCATTCCAAAAGCCAATCCGCTGCATCCCGGATCCGGATTCCTTCATACTGAGGCTCATCGTGATGTGTGCGGGCAAGAACCATCTTGGGATATGCGTCTTTGATTCCCGTATCCCTCATGCTCAAGCATTTGCTCGCGTACTACAATACTTTTCTTTGAGTATATCAAAAACGCCGTCTGCTTTCAACTCTTTGATCGGTGATGATGAAGTTGTAGTGTAATTAGCTGCGGCATTCAAATTTGCTCTTACTGAAAACTTAAGAGATAACATCCGTAACTTTTCAGTATATACTTGACTTATATGCCGGTAATGTAATATACTATATTGAAAAGTAAGGAGATAACGACCGTAAGTTTCCAGTTGATATTGGGAGGACTGTTATGCAAAATATAATCAGGCGCGATGAATACCTCAAAAGGCTTATTGACCGACGCGGAAACGGACTTATTAAAGTCATCACCGGAATTAGGCGGTGCGGCAAAAGCTTCCTGCTGTTTCGGCTGTTCTATGATTATCTGATAGAAAGCGGCGTCCGCGAAGAACAGATCATCACGATCGCCCTCGATGATGATACCTTTGTAAAGTACCGCGACCCCACTGAACTGTCAAAATACATCCGCGAAAGAATCGTAAATGACGGTATGTACTACATTTTTATAGATGAAGTGCAGTATGCCATTGCCAGGGACGAACTGAAAAACACTGAAAACATTCGTCTTTACAACGTCCTGAATGGTCTTATGCTGCTTCGGAATGTAGACATTTATGTTACCGGGAGCAATTCAAAGATGCTCACCAAAGACGTCCTGACCGCGTTCCGCGGCAGAGGCGATGAAGTCAGGGTTTATCCTGTCTCGTTTAAGGAATACCATGCTTTCGCAGGAGGAGACAAATCAGACGCTTATGAAGAATACGCATTGTATGGCGGAATGCCTCTTGTGTTTTTCAAAAAAGACGACGCAGAAAAAATGAGTTATCTGAAAAGCCTGTTCACGGAGGTCTACTTCAAGGATATCATTGAGCGATATGATATCGAGTTGCCGGACGTTCTTGAGGAACTGACAGACGACCTGTGTTCATCCGTCGGCTCGCTTACGAACGTAAACAAAATAAAGAACACGCTGCAGTCGGTCAAGAATATTCAGGTTTCGAATACGACAATCGCGAATTACCTGAATTACCTGACCGAGTCCTTTATGTTCAGCAACGCGAAAAGATATAACGTGAAAGGGAAAAAATACTTTGAATACCCGTCAAAGTATTACTGCGTGGACGTCGGCCTGAGAAACGCCCGTCTTGGATTCCGGCAGCAGGAAGAAACGCACATAATGGAGAACATCATTTACAACGAACTTTTGTGCCGTGGTTACTCGGTCGACGTCGGCGTTGTAGAGATCGTAGAATACAGGAACGGAACAAAATCAAAAAAGCAGTGTGAGATTGACTTTGTTGTAAACCGGGGCACAAAGAAATACTATATCCAATCCGCGCTTACCGTAAATGACACATCTAAGCTGGAGACAGAACTGCGCCCGCTGCGAAACACAAATGACTTTTTTAAAAAGATCATAATCAGCAAGAGTTCCATGAAGCCATGGACAGATGACGAGGGCATTCTTCATCTTGGGCTCTATGAGTTTCTCTTAAACGAAACTTCGTTGGAATTATAGTACAAAAAGAGCGCCGGTGACGCTCTTTTTGTATTTGCTTGATTTTACTGCATTTCTGCACTTCAACCCCTGAATTTCTATTACGGTCACTCAGACAATGCAGCCTGCATGGCTCGTCCGGAATGGCACGAATAGAAGCTTGGCTTAGTTCTCTGGATTATTGACTATTTATGTATTATGAAGCACGGTTTTACATTCTAAGTAGTAATCAACTTGCAGTATCAATCCAACTCCGATTAGAATAACACCAATTACAATCTACAAGCAAGAATTTGGTGCTTGGTCATATATTTTCTTTGACAATGAGAAAATGGAATACGCCAAAAACCAATGCCGCAGCGACCAACGCGGGATGGCAGAGTAAAATACCGTTCAGCAAGAACAAGGCGGCGGGAACAAATGCTAACCCGTAGAGAACGAACACTCCACCATTCGCTTTTTTAACCCAGAGCAAGCTGTAAATCACCAGCAACAGTATTGTTAAGCATATCCAAGCGAGCATCTCCGTTACAGATCTAAAACCAAATTTCCAACCTCTTGTAAACACAGGAAGAATCATAAGAGCCATACACCCGTATCTTCCTATTTGCTCAAAGATATTGACAATCAAATGTTTACTGTCAAAACTATCAGACAGTCCTTTTCGAGCAACGATCACATTGATTAATATAAGCCACACCACAGCCGCCATATTGATCCAGTTTATCCAATTAAAGCTCATAATTTCCCCTATAATCTCCGATCTGTCTGTTTCTCTTACGACGACATATCCATTATATCAAATTGATAGATGGGCCTCAATATTGAGAATTTTCTTCGTTACCTCTATCGCTGGCGGTTTTTGCATACTAATATAAAATGAGAGCCGGTCGCCAGGACCAGCTCTCAAATCTTACTTTATATCACTAATCTTTCCGCCTTTTCAGACTACAAGCCTGCCGCGAGCCGTTTATTACTTATTCAGACAATGCCGCCTGCGCGGCTCGTCTGCAAAGGCAGTCATAGATTAAGCAAGCCAATCTGCCACATCAACAATCTGTACGCCCTCGTACTGATATGCTTCCTGGCGAATGCGAGTGAGGATCATTTTCGGATAAGCGTCCTTAATTTTCAGCAGCGGATCGACCTCACGTTTGAAGGTATCAGGATCATCTATACTGCCGGAAACCTGGATATATAACTTTTCGCTGCGCTTGATGGCTACAAAGTCAATTTCTTTCTTGTAAAGCACCCCGGCATACAGCTCATATCCCCGCCGCAGAAGTTCAATAGCTACAATATTTTCGATCATCCTGCCGTAATCCGCATTTTTCGTTCCAAGTTTGGCATACTTGAAGGAGTGATCGCTGAGATAATATTTATCATTTGATGCAAGGTAGCGTTTGCCTTGAATGTCATACCGTCTTACCTTGTAGAACGCAAAAGCGTTACAGAGATACTTGATATAGGTGCTGATAGTGCGGTCATTTGTCTTGACGTGCTCGCTTGTAAAACCCGCAGCCACGCTGCGAGTGGAAATCAGATTGGAGATGTTATCGATCAGAAAGTCGCAAAGGCGCTCCATCAATGGTATGTTGCGTATCTGATATTTGCGCTGGATATCCCGGACAATCAGTGTGTTGAAAACATCGAAAATGTAATTGTATTTTGACTCCGATGTTTTATAGAGATAGGAACCGGACATTCCCCCCTCCCGAACATAGCGATCAAATGCGGAATACCGGTCTGTCAGTTCAAAGTACCTCATGAACTCGCCAAAGGAGAATGGAAAGACCTCAACTTCAAAGGTTCGTCCTGTAAACAGTGTTGCCAAATCACTGCTCAGCAGGAAAGCATTGGAACCTGTAATGTAGATATCGTATTTTTCGGAGGCATGAAGACTGTTGATTGCCTTTTCAAAGCCGGTACACATCTGAACTTCATCAATGAAGATATAATTGTTTTTCTCCGGAATATACGTATTTTCAATATAATCGTTCAGCGCATGGTACTCCATCAGATTTTCATACGCATTTAGGTTAAAATTGATGTGAATGATATTAGCATCCACATCATTGTCCCGCACATAGGCCATGAACGATTCCATCAGCTTGGACTTGCCGCTGCGCCGGACACCGGTAATAACCTTAATATCCGGCGTACCCATAACATCTTTCAATTTGTTAAGATAGAAATCACGCTCGATCAATCGCATAGCAAATCACCTCAAAGTTATTATACCACCTCTATTTCGCAAAATCAATATTTTTTCAAAATTGCGAACTATAATAAGATGCAATAAGACCTATACATTGATTTTTGTGAAAAGGCAGTACTCCATGTGTTGAACTGTATCAATCAATACTCATATAATTTCTCTTATATTCACTTAAGAAAACGTGCCTTTGCTAATAGCATCAGCACACCATATATTCATATATTTTTCAAATCGCCCACTTCATAGATCTGAACATCATCTTCCGATAACAGGTTGATGCTTACTTTCTTAGGATTGTTAATCATGTCCCAAAAATCTTTGCGAAGCTTTGATGCATTCCGCAATCCAGTAGTTGTCCGGCTTCCGTCACTTTCTTCTTTGACACCAAGGATAATAACCCCTCCATAGCAGTTGGCAAATGCAGAATAAGTATCCCAGAGAGAAATCGGCAGACCTGCGCTTGCCTTCTTTACTTCTCTGCGATTATCTTCTCGGTATTCATCAAATTTTGACAAGTCAAACACTCTGGTCATATTTTTCACTTTTCAAGTCCCTTTTCTAGAAAGGGTGCGTTTTATATTTATACACTATTTCTGTATATTCTATCATTTTATTGCTACAATCATCAGGAAAAAGCGGACAGAATTACAGTAAGCGCGGATCGTGGAATCCCGCAGGTTTCTCTTTCCTGCTTCATAGCGGATCTGGTCAAAAATTTCTTCGTACATAATAAAACCTCCGTAATGAGTAATGATTGACAGTAACAATTACCCACCCGGAGGAGCGTTGGCATCATAATTCCGCTTGCGGAAGATGCCGGAACGTGCTATTCTATTCATAGGCAGTGGAGGTCTCCGGATTTGTTTGGTGTGGTAACTTAACAATATCGTATCACGGAAGATTTTTCCACTGCTTTTTATTGATAAAGAAAAACTGCGCCACAGCCTGGGCAGGCTATCGCGCAGCGATTTTGTTCAATCGGAATTTATGGAGGTGTAGAAGATGACCATTTCGCAGATTATGAACAAGATGATCGCCTTCTCGGAAGGCAACATTCACGATATAGACCACTTCATTCGAGTTTGGACTTACGCTAAAACGATTGCAGAATTGGAGCAGTTGGACAGTGAAACGCAGTATATCCTTGAGGTTGCAGCAATTACCCACGATATTGCTTGCCCATTTTGCCGTGAAAAGTATGGCAACACCGATGGAAAGCATCAGGAAGCGGAAGGGATGCCAATAGTAGAAGCGTTCTTAAACGATGCGGGTATGAGTGCACATCAGATGGAGAGGATAAAATATCTCGTGGGCCATCATCACACATTATCGGGTATTGACGGAATAGATTATCAAATTCTTGTAGAAGCAGATTATATCGTCAATGCTTCAGAAAATGGATATGATAGGAAGAACATAGAAAATTTTCTGAATCGAATTGTCAAAACAAGTACAGGGAAGCAGCTGATCAAAAGTATATTTCTCCTGTGACAATTCCAGTTTGTAGAGCATTCAAAGAAGAAAAGAGGCCAGCCGTCAGGCCAGCCCCTTCTGATTACGTCAGTATGCAAAAAGAGCGCCAGTGACGCTCTTTTTGTAATTGCTTGATTTTACTGCATTTCTGCACTTTTCGCCTTGAATTTCTATTACCGTCACTCAGACAATGCAGCCTGTGTGGCTGCTAACGAAAGAGAGCGATCGCCAATATTTACTCTCTACGAAAAGGATTCTCCTCGCAATACTCTATCGCCGCGTCATGAAACTCATCGGAATCCTCGCGGTCAAACTGCTTTCTCTGCCATTTTGTATAATCAAATTCTTCTCTTCTATACCCTGACCCCTCTCCCTCTATGGGTATGACTCCGCGCATAGGATGCCGCTTCCTCGCTGATTTGTTCTGCATCCATCTTATCAAAGTACTCTCTTCGCCAAATTGTATAATCAAAACGATCTCCCTTAATCATTGCCACAAAACGCTCTGCATCCACAACACCCAATTTTTCAACCAAACACGCAAATCCCTTATCCATCAACTCCGCAGCACTATTCATCATTCCTCCGCCTCCAATCTCCTGATGAATTCTCCCGGCGTTACGATTGCAATTTCTTCCGAATAATA
>CANRGP010000014.1 GCA_947630085.1 uncultured Lachnospiraceae bacterium | reverse complement strand
TGGGGATTATTTAACGAATGTTTATAAGCAGCGTATCTGGGAAACAGTTCTGTGGAAAGAACTGCGGAAACTCAAGTAAAAACCTCTTGCATTGTTTCCTAAGATATGTTATATTTGAATCACAGAGGGAAAGCCAGAGACACACGGCCTACCCCCAAAAAATAACTAGCTAAACCCTTAACGGGCTGCCGTCACTATTGCGAGTAGTGGCGGCTATTTCTTTCCCCTGAAGATCTGATAACAAAGACCCACAAGGGCTACAATGAAGATACCTATCTGAATCAAGTCAGAGTATGTAATCATTGGCACGCCCTCCTTTCTTTCGTACCCATAGGGCATGATATCTGGAGGGTTAGCCCCTCCGAAAAGTGGAGGGTAGGCCGCCTTTATGCGCTCTGGTTTCCCATGTATCAGATTATAGCAGATTTCAGGCGATACCACAATATAAAGTTCCCGGTTCTACAAACTTTCAATCTGGTTGCTGATGGTCTTAACCATACTACGTATTTGCGCTGTTGTTGGTGTAATTTGGGACTAATGGTCTAAAATTGGTATAAAAACGGTTTGAAAAAATTATGTAAACCAGAAAGACCCCTTGATTTTATTGTGTTTGTATGTATAGTGAATCAAATTTATTTCATAACTTCAGGTTATATTTCCAGTTGTTTCGGCACGGATTAAATCCCTCCAGAACATAGCAATACCGGGGTACCATGTCATGCCGTATCATGGCCCCCGGTCTTTCGCCGTTATGCTTCCGGCTTCTCCACCTGCACGATCGCCGCCTTCTGCATGGGAATCCTGCAGTTTTTGTTTCCGCCGAACTCGATGATGACCGTGTCGTCGGTCATATCAATGATGACCCCATAAAATCCGCTGGACGTAAGAACATTGTCCCCGATCGCCACACTTGCCAGAAGCTGCTGCATTTTCTTTTTCTCTTTCTGCTGCGGGCGAATCGCAATGAACCACATCATTGCGGCCAGGAATATAATGTAAAAGATCCAGAATCCCATTCCGCCTCCTCCCGAGGCCGTCGCTGCAACCATAATCGTTTCCTCCTTAATCCATCAGTCAGGCCGGTCCCTGCGCCATCCCCCAAAGCTTCTGCGCCTTGTACTCGGAATAGCGGTGGGCTTCGATCGCGGCCCGTATTTCTTCCATCATTGTATTATAAAAATACAAATTATGCAACACACATAATCTCATTCCCAGCATTTCCTTCGCCTTGAGCAGATGCCGGATATAGGCCCTGCTGTAGGATACGCAGGCGGGGCAGCCGCAGCCCTCCTCGATGGGCCTGGCATCCAGCTCGTATTTCTGGTTGAACAGGTTCAATCTGCCGTGATTCGTATATACGTGCCCGTGCCGCCCGTTCCGGCTGGGATAAACACAGTCGAAAAAGTCCACGCCGCGGTCCACCGCCTCCAGAATATTGGCGGGCGTCCCTACTCCCATCAGATAGGTAGGCTTTTCTTCCGGAAGGAAGGGAACCGTCTCATCCAGGATCCGGTACATCTCCTGATGGCTCTCGCCTACGGCCAGTCCGCCGATGGCATATCCGTCCAGATCCATAGCGGCGATCGTCCTGGCATGGGAGATCCGGATATCCTCAAAGGTTCCGCCCTGATTGATCCCGAAAAGGAGCTGGCTGCGGTTTATGGTATCCGGCAGGCTGTTCAGCCTTTCCATCTCGAGCCGGCATCTCTCCAGCCAGCGCGTAGTCCGGTCAACGGATGCCTGCATATATTCCCGGGTGGCGGGATGGGGCGGGCACTCGTCAAAGGCCATCGCGATGGTCGAGCCCAGGTTGGACTGGATCCGTATGCTCTCCTCCGGCCCCATGAAGATCTTCCGCCCGTCAATATGGGAATTAAAATACACTCCCTCTTCCCTGATCCGGCGCATTCCCGCAAGGGAAAATACCTGAAATCCTCCGGAATCGGTCAGAATGGGACGGTCCCAGTTCATGAACTTATGCAGGCCGCCAAACTTCCGGATCAGCGCATCGCCGGTACGGACGTGAAGGTGGTATGTGTTGGACAGCTCCACCTGCGTGCCGATCTGCCGGAGGTCGTCGGTCGAAACCGCTCCTTTAATGGCTCCGACCGTCCCCACATTCATAAACACCGGCGTCTGTATACATCCGTGAACCGTGGTGACCACCGCCCGCTTTGCGCGTCCGTCCTTGGTAATCAACTGATATCTCATAAACGCTCTGCTTTCCGGTAAGCTGCTCCGCGCGTTGCGGGCCGCCGGGCCCGCCGCTTACCTGGCCGATTTCTTCTCCGCTTTCTTCTCGGCTTTTTCTCTTGCCGCTTTCTCCGCCTTCATCGCCCTTGCCTTCTTAGTCATGACAAACCAGAGCGCTCCCGTGATGCAGACGGATGAGTACGTTCCGAACACGATGCCTACCATCAGGGGCAGAGCAAACTCACGGATCGAGCTGACACCCAGGATAAACAGCACGAACACCATGATAAACGTAGTCAGCGACGTATTGATGCTTCTGGTAAAGGTCTGGGTGATACTGGTGTTCACCACATCGATCAGCTCCTGTCTTCCCGCCTTTTCCTTCAGATTCTCACGAATCCGGTCGAAGATAACGATGGTCGCATTGATGGAGTATCCGACGATCGTCAGCATACAGGCGATAAACGTGGATCCCACGGACCACCTGGCCACCGCGTAAAAGGTCAGTACCACGAACACGTCATGGACCAGGGCCGCGACCGCGCTTGCGGCAAAGCGGATATCCTTGAAGCGGAACCAGATATATAAGAGCATAAGGACGGTAGCGATCACGACCGCTACGATGGCATCCCGCTTCATTTCCGCGCTGATCGCTCCGGAAATGTTGGACGAGGAGATCACCTCCGCCCCGAAATTATCCGCAAGGGCCGTGGAAAGAGCCTGTCCCTGCTCGGCAGTGAGACTCTGCGTCTGGAAGATAACCGTGTTGGATTCTCTCTGCTTCTGCTGCTGCACCTCCGTGACGCCGGCCGCCTCGCGGATCACCGGGATCACCTGGCTGTCCAGCTGCTCAAGGCTCATATCTTCTTTGAATTCAACCGTTGTGGAGGTTCCGCCGCTGAAATCCAGGCCGTAATTGAACATCCCGCGGCCGGTAAATTTCCCGGCAGCCATAGCCACCCAGCCGATCAGGATCAGCGCTGCGGACAGCGCAAAAAATACTTTTCTCCGGGCCAGGAAATTCACCGGCTCCCTGTCCTTCTTGACGCCGTAGAATTTCTCTCCGGAAAGTCCCAGTTCAAACAGCGCGTAAAGAATGGATCTCGTCACAAACAGCGCTGTGAACATGGACAGAATGATACCGATGGCAAGCGTCGCCGCAAATCCCTTGATAGTGCCCGATCCGCGCAGGAACAGGACCGCGGCCGCGATAAGCGTGGTTATGTTGCCGTCCACGATGGCGGAAAGAGCCTTGCTGAAACCGGTCTTGATCGCCGAATGGACCGTCTTGCCCACGCCGATCTCTTCCTTGATCCTGGTGAAAATAATGACATTGGCATCCACCGCCATACCGATGGACAGGATGATGCCCGCAATGCCCGGAAGCGTCAGAGTGACCTCGAACGCAGCAAGCAGGATGATCTCAAGTTCAACATACAGAGCCAGTGCAAGCACGGAAGCCAGTCCGGGCGTGCGGTAAACGGCGATCATGAATATTGCGATAATGACAAAGCCGATGGCCGCTGCCAGAAGGCTGGTCTGAATGGCGTTTTCTCCCAGTCTGGCTCCGACCTCGGTGTACCGCAGGACCTCCAGCTCCAGGGAGAGAGAACCGATGCGGATGGTTGATGCCAGGTTGTTGGCGTCCTCATAATCGCCGATATTTTCGATATAGCATTCGCCGCCGGTAATGGCCGTTCTCACGGTCGGCGCGGAAACGATCTCATCATCATAGATGATATAGATGGGATTGCCGATATTGGCCGACGTCGCGTCCGCAAACGCCTTGGCGCCTTCATCGTCGAAGGTAAGGCTTACAATATAATTGTCCGTCCCATTCTCATCCATAATACCCGCCTTGGCGCTGCTCACATGGTCGCCGGTCAGGATCACGTTGCCGTCCTGATCCATGAACAGCAGGGAACCGGGCTTGCCGAGCTCCTCCAGCACCGCATCCGCGTCATAGACATCCGGGATGTCGATATTGATCCGGTTGTCCCCTTCCTGGTAAACGGCCGCCTCGGTGCTGTAATTCTGCACCCTCTGCTGCAGCTTATAGATGGTATCGGACATATCCTCGTCAGAGGGGTTGTCCACTGTCGTCTGGTAAGTGATGCTGACACCGCCTGCCAGATCCAGGCCCAGCTTGATATCATCCAGGGAAGTATAGGCAAGATACCCGAATACCCCCACCAGAATCAAGGTGATCAGCAGGCCCACCAGACCCTTCGCTTTTCCACTCTTCATCTTCGTTATCTCCTTACTTAATGATTTACACTTTTATCTCCTGCCGCGGCAGATGCCGGGCGCAGTGAGCTCTTAAAAAAGTACCCCCGGTTCATTCCCCGTCCGCGAGCGCCGCCTGTATCATAATGGCGCACTCGATGCGTTTCTTCTGCATCTCGCAACCGATATCGTACGCACCGGTGATGGAACCGTCGTAATTGAGGGCGTTGGCGGCACATCCGCCGCTGCAGTAAAAACGGGCGAAGCAGCTGCGGCATTTCTCCTTGGCATATACATTGCACATTTTGAAACGGTCCCGGAGCTCCGTATGGATGATGCCCCGGTCCACATCGCCGAGACAGTAATCCTCTCTCCCCACAAACTGATGGCAGGGATACAGATCGCCCCAGGGCGTCACCGCCAGATACTCCGTTCCGGACCCGCAGCCTGCCAGCCTTTTGGCCACGCAGGGGCCCTGCTTCAGATCGATCATAAAATGGAAGAAACGGAAGCCCCGTCCTTCTTTTTTTCTTTTAATATACTCAACCGCCAGCCGGTCATACTCCTCAAGGATCCGGGGAATATCCTCCGGGAGGATCGCGTAGGGCTCCTTTGGGTCCGCCACCACAGGCTCCACGGAGATCTGTTCAAAGCCCAGATCCGCCAGATGCAGCACATCCTCCGAAAAATCCAGATTGTTGTGGGTGAAGGTCCCCCGCACATAATAATTGCTCTGTCCGCGGCTCTCCGCAAATTTCAGAAATTTCGGCACAATGTAATCGTAGCTTCCCTTTCCGTTCCGGAACGGGCGCATCCTGTCGTTGACCTCCTTGCGGCCGTCCAGGCTCAGAACCACATTGCTCATCTCGCGGTTGCAGAATTCCATGATCTCATCGTTGAGCAGGACGCCGTTCGTCGTGAGCGTAAAGCGGAACTGTTTATCGTGGAGCGCCTCCTGGGAACGGCCATACTCGACAAGCTGCCTGACTACGTCCCAGTTCATCAGCGGCTCTCCGCCGAAAAAATCCACCTCCAGATGCCTTCGGCGCCCGGAATTGGCGATCAGGAAATCCAGCGCCTTCCTGCCCACCTCAAAACTCATAAGGGCCCGTCTCCCGTGGTATTCTCCTTCTCCGGCAAAGCAATAGCGGCACGCCAGGTTGCAGTCATGCGCCACATGAAGGCAGAGTGCCTTGACCACGGTGCTCCGTTTTTTAAAGTCGATCACATAGTCATGATAGAGGTCCCCGGTAAACAGCTCCTCCCGGTCGATCAGCTCCCGGATATCCGAAAGCGCGTCTTCTATGTCGCTCTCTTCATAGCCATACTCCAGGGAAAGGCGTTCCTTTACCCGGCCGGCCAGCTCATCGGTAAGGGAAACCTGGCCGTCGGCCCCGCCTGTCTCTTCCGTCAGGACGGCGACCGCATCGTACACTACGTCATCCGCCACATGAACGGAGCCGCTGTTTACGTCCATGATGATCGCGTAACCGTTGTTTTTATACTGATGAATCACGTTATTCTCCTTAATCGGCGCTCCCGCAAGCAAAAACGCCCCTACAATCATAAGGACCGTAGGGGGCTCCTTGCTCTTTCATATGCCGGTCTGTGTTCAGCGCCTTGTATTCTCGCAGTTCTGGTTGCCCACCGTGCAGGAAGTCTTGCACGCGGACTGGCAGGATGTCTGGCACTCGCCGCAGCCGCCGTTCTTCATGGTCTCCTTCAGAGTGTTTCCGCTTAATGTCTTAACCTTCTTCACAGCCGTTCCTCCTTGTGTTTATGTAACCATTTACTGATACATCCATAAAAGTATAGCATAACTTATCTCCGGTTGCAAGGCTTTTAATCGGTTTTTGCCGCAAAAGACACGTACTATCCGGGCGCGTCCGCGAATATATTAAAGCAAACAAGTATCACAAGGAGGCTGCCTGTGGAACTGTCAGCACCAAAGGTATTCCTTCGCTCTCTGCTGGTTTCGTATCTCTTGTCAGCGCTTCTGCTGCTCGCCGTTTCTTTCGCGCTCTACCGCTTCCGTCTCAAGGAAGGGCAGGTGCGGATTGCCGTCCACGCCATTTATATGCTTTCCTGCGCGCTGGCGGGATTCCTGGCCGGAAAGGGACTGAAAAAGGGCCGCTTCTTCTGCGGCGCGGCGGCGGGGCTTTTGTACTTTGCCGTGCTCCTTCTGGCGTCCTTCGCGCTGAACCGCGGGCTCAGTGCTTCACTGCAGCAGCTGGGCATCGCTATGGGGCTCTGCACCGGAAGCGGCATCGTCGGGGGTATCCTGAGTTAGCACCATCCGGATCCTGTCGATCCGGTTCTTATCGACGCTTTCCACGATGAACCGGATCCCCCCGTCGGTGACCTCCTCCCCGGCCTCCGGAAGATGATCGAGAAGGCCGATGACAAGCCCTCCCACCGAATCATAATCCTCCGACTCCAGCTCCAGCCCCAGCTTCTCGTTGATCTCGTCCAGCTTGGTGCTTCCCAGGACCAGATACTCGCCGGGCGCGGTCTCGGTCAGATTCTCCTCTTCGTCTTCATCGTACTCGTCCCGGATCTCTCCCACGATCTCCTCCAGCATATCTTCCAGGGTGATCAGCCCCGCCGCCGCCCCGTACTCGTCCAGGACAATGGCGATGCTGTTGGAATCCCTCCGCATTTCCATGAGAAGATCGGCGATCTTCTTATATTCATAGGTATACAGCGGCTCCCTCAGATAATCGCGGATCCGGAAATTTTCGTCGGGATCACGCAGAAGAAGATCCTTTACGTTGATGATCCCGATCACATTGTCCGCGCTCTCCTCGCAGACGGGGATCCGGGTATAGCGCTCGCGGCGGAAGATCTCCAGAAGTTCCTCATAGCCGGCCTCCACATCCACGAAAACCATATCGATCCTCGGGACCATAATGTCCTTCGCCACGGAATCTCCGAAGTCAAACACATTGTTTATCATTTTTCTTTCTTCCAGTTCGATGACACCCTCCTCATGGCTGACCTCCACGATGGTGCGCAGCTCGTCCTCGGTGATGGAATCCTGCCTGCGGTCCGGGTCCACCCGGAGCAGGGTAAGCACACCCAGGGACAGGCGGTTGACAACCGCGATCACCGGAGTGAGAAGCACCATCAGCCCGTAAATGATCTTTGCGTCCCGCAGGGCCAGCTTTTCTGAGGAAACCGTAGCCATCGTCTTTGGGGTAATCTCGCCGAATACCAGAATGAGTAATGTCAGAACTCCCGTAGAGACTCCGACCATCGCGTTTCCGAACAGCCGGATCGTCAGCGATGTCACCAGAGAAGACGCATACAGATTGACAAGGTTATTGCCGATCAGAATGGCGCTCAGCATCTTGCCCTGCTGCTCGATCACTTTGAGCACCATGGCGGCGCGCGCATCCCCATTCTCGGCAAGGGTCCGCATCCGTATCCGGTTCACGGTCGTAAGAGCCGTCTCCGCAGAAGAAAAGAAAGCAGATAAACAGAGCAGTACAATCAGGATGATCGATTGTATGCCATCACTGGAATCCAAATAAATCACACTCCCACGCATAGATTATCATCGGAAATGATTATACAGGACAACGGGCATTTTGTCAATGCGAAGCCGAACCTGCCCGGATTTCCTCCGCGGTCCCGTGGGACTCCAGCTGGCGTCTGGCCCGCCTGACGTGAACATACTGGCGGCAGTAGAAACCGTAATCCTCCAAAGCCAGGCCATGCCCGGAGCCGGGCTCCCTGTCTTCGGAGAGAATACGCCACAGGCTCTCCTCCAGGGTCCGCAGCGTGTCCCGGACATCCTCACAGATGATCTTCATCCGCGCGCCCTGCGTCCCTTTCCGTATGACATACGTCCAGACTCTCCCCGTTTCTCCGGACGCGGCCGCGTATGTATCCCGCCCGGGAAACAGCCTGCGGATCTCTTCCCCTCCCAGCAGAAGATAACCGCTCTTCCCGTAAGGGTCCCCGGCAGGCCGGTATATCTTTTCTTCGCTGAACACCAGGATCCCGCCGTCGCGGACCATCGAAAAGAACCGGTTCAGTGCCTGCGGCCAGTCCCATACCGGGAGATCATAAAGGACATTATATAAAAGAACCGCGTCCGCCCTTTCCCGGTACCTGCGCAGTTCTTTTTCACCACAATATGATCCTCCCGCCCTGTATGCCGCGATCCGAAGCGGCCGCGGCGAGTCTGCGCCGCCTCGCAGGCTGTCAAACATCTGATGCAGTTTTTTCGTCTCCGCGGCCTGCAGGACGGATTTCTTCCTTCTTCGTCCGGCTGATCCGTATTTTCCGTCTTCCGGCGCAAAAGGCGCGCCGCCTGCTGCCTGTTCCCGGCAAAGCGCGGCCCACAGAGGATCCGGTTCGCCTAAAAATTCACATTTTCCCAGGCAATCCAGCATAAAACGGACATAATCGTTATAATCCTCATCTGCATACTGCCGTTTCATAAAGGCGTTCCTTACTCGATCTCAAATTCCAGATTGTTAAACTCTTCCGATCCGAACAGCTCGCTGATGGTGATATCCAGCCCGTTGCAGATCTTGGCGATCGTAAAAACGCCCGGATTTTTGGTAGAACAGTTTATAATATGCATGATGGTATTCAGAGGGACCGTAGAGCGGTATGACAGCGCATAAAAGCTCATCTTGCGGATCCGGCAGTAATACCTGATGCGATTCGACAGTATCTTTTGTTCATTCACTGTTTGCACCCCCGATTGTGGTATTACCACAAGTGTATTACTTTTTCGGGGGCAACTACTCCCATATAATATACTAGTCGCCTAAATCGGCCAAAAAAGGAGCCTTTTTCATTTCGTCCATTCTCCGGTAGATCTTCCTCATGATCCGGTCCACACGCTCCAGGGAGAAATCCTCCGACCGCTCCCTGTTTCTCTCTCCCATATCCTTCCACCGCTCTCTGTCTTCGATCATAAGCCTTAATGCCCGGCTGAATCCTTTCGCGTCGTCCGGCTTATCTACCATGATCCCGCCGGGACAGTACCTCAGTCCTCCCCCGCGGTCCTCTCCCTCTCCCATCAGGTCACGGTTCCCGCGTATGCCGGAGCATACCACGGGGAGCCCCGAGGCCATAGCCTCCAGAAGGGCCCGGGGAAGCCCCTCCTGATAGGACGGAAACAGAAACAGATCCGCCGACCGGCAGATCTCCAGGATATCCTCCCGGTATCCCAAAAACAGGACCCGATCCGCGATCCCAAGCTTTCCCGCCGTCTCCTTCAGCCTGTCCTCCTCTTCCCCGTGTCCGCAGATCACATACCGGATATCGGAGGAGCCGAGCCCTGCGACCGCCCGAAGTGCCGTTTCATGGTTCTTGCGGCGGATCAGCTCCCCGACGGAAAGGATCAGGATCGTACTCTCGGAAATACCCAGCTCTTTTCGCTTCGCTCGGTCCCCGTCACGGACGGTCTTGCGGACCTCATCCAGGTCGATCCCCGCGCCGGGAATATAGTCCACCCACTTTGCATGAAAGGCGGCCCTTGCACGGGCATAATCTTCCCGGTTCATGCAGATCTGCTGGTCCGTATACCTGGACAAAAACCTTTCCACCGGATAATAACAAAGCCAGTTAAGCGGAGAGGCGCCCCGGAAAAAATGAAATCCGTGAGCGGTATAGATGACAGGCCCCGTGCCGGTTTTATGCGCCGCCAGGCGCGCCATCACGCCCCCCATAGGAGTGTGGCAGTGCACAAGATCAAATCTTTCGCCTTCCATCAGCGCGCAGAGCTGCCTGTACACCTCCCTGTTCGACAGATGAAACGGATTTCTTATAAAATCGATCTGATGGCATACGATCCCTGTTCCGTCAAGCCGGCGGTTGTCATCCCCATAGGACGGATTTTGAAAATTGGACGCGTAATGGACTTCGTATCCCATTTCCTGCAGGATCCGGACATTGTTCATCTCAAACTGGGGAACAAAGCCGCTCACCGTTGTCACAAGCAGCGCTTTCTTTTTCGCAGTCATCGGTTCCCTCCTCTTCCGTAAGATTTCGGACGGTACTTATCGGAATTTTGAAATAATTATACCACAGGTTTATAAAAAAGGTCAAAACCGGATTCCCTTTTTGGCCTCTGCTGCGGTCGGTTTTTTTGTACTTTTTTCTGCATTTTTACCCATTTTTTGGTATTATGCGCCGAATTTTTCAAAAATATGTCTAAAAAGTTACCTGGTAGGTCTATATCTTGCCCTTTCCGCTTCCGCGTTTAGGATACACTAATTTCAAAAAGGAGGATCTGCATTATGCAAATTTGCGAAGCTACCCGGATTCGGATTTTTCAATTATGCAAAGAAAAGCGCTTATCTATATATGCATTGATCTACCTCAGCGGAATGCCCTCTTCTACCGTAAAAAGCATTCTGCACGGCAAAAGCCAGAATCCGGGGATCGTCAACATCAAACGCATTGCGGAGGGACTGGGAATGACCATCCGTGAGTTCTATGACGACGATATTTTTGATGAGCTGGACGCCGAGGACTGACTGTATCAGCGGATTCCGAACACATTTTATCGTTGTATTGCTGTTTTACAGGACACGGCTTCCGAATAAAAACGCCCCGCGGCCGCAACGGCCGCAGGGCGTTTTTTCATGACTGACTTTTCGCTTTCGCATCGCAAAGACAGCTGATTACTTAAGGGTGACCTTTGCTCCCTCAGCCTCCAGCTTCGTCTTAAGATCCTCGGCCTCTTCCTTGGAAACACCGGTTTTCACAGCCTTCGGAGCGCTGTCGACCACATCCTTGGCCTCCTTTAAGCCAAGGCCGGTAGCCTCGCGGACAACCTTGATGACCTTAACCTTGTTGGGTCCGACCTCGGTCAGCTCAACGTCAAACTCCGTCTTCTCCTCTGCCTCTTCAGCAGCAGGACCGGCAGCCGCCACAACGACGCCCGCGGCCGCAGATACGCCAAACTCTTCCTCGCAGGCCTTTACCAGCTCGTTCAGCTCCAGAACAGATAACTCTTTGATCGCTTCGATAAACTCAGCAGTTGTTAACTTTGCCATTTTCATTTCCTCCGTTTATATTTTCTTTTCTTACAACAGTAACTTTGTGTTCATTAAGAAGATCACGCCTCCGCGATCTGGTTGAGAACGCGGGCCAGATTGGTGATCGGGGACTTCATGCTGCCGAAGAGCCTTCCGAGAAGGACTTCCCTGGACGGGATGGTAGCGATGGTCTGCATCCCCTTGGCATCGTAGTAAGTTCCCTCGACAACGCCGCCCTTTATCTCCAGGGCCGGGCTCTTCTTTCCGAACTCAGCCAAAAGCCTTGCGGGAGCCGTGGCATCCGTCTTGGAAACCGCCATTGCAGTGGGTCCCTCCAGATTCGGGCCGAGAGCCTCAAACGGCGTGCCCTTCGCGGCGAAGCGGATCATCGTATTCTTGTATACCTTATAAGTGACGCCGGCCTCACGAAGCTGTTTGCGCAGCTGTGTGTCCTGCTCCACGGTAAGGCCGCGATAATCGACAAGCACCGCAGTCTGGGCCCCGTCCAGAAGGGCGGAGATCTCTTCTACGATCGGCTGTTTTAATTCTACCTTTGCCATGAATGGTTTACCTCCTTATTAGAATATTCGATAAGAAGTATTGAAAACGGGCCGGGACTCTCCGCGGGCCGCGTCACGGCGGCTGTACACGGGAGAGAAAAAGCCTCTCTGCGCAGACAGAGAGGCCCGTAAATGCACGGTAACGTGAATCTTTACTGAGTCCTCGGCAGGCGTGATGTACTTACGCCTTGCGGCGCCTGCTGTCTTCGGCTTTCAATACCTTACGTACTATAACACATCTATATTCGGATTGTCAACCCTAATTATGAATCAGTTGGCAAGCTTTGCCACATTCAGGCGGATCCCCGGCCCCATCGTGGAAGTGATGGTGGCGCTGCGGATGTACTGGCCCTTGAGCGCGCTGGGCCTTGCCTTGATAATGGCGTCCATAAGCGACTGGAAGTTGTCCGCTAACTGCTCCTCTGTAAAAGAAGCCTTACCCACCGGCACATGGATAATATTTGTCTTGTCAAGCCTGTACTCGATCTTACCGGCTTTAATATCATTGATCGCCTTGGTCACGTCCATGGTGACGGTTCCGGCCTTCGGGTTCGGCATCAGTCCCTTGGGACCAAGGACACGGCCCAGGCGGCCTACCACGCCCATCATGTCAGGTGTGGCAACGACCACATCGAAATCCAGCCATCCTTCGTTCTGGATCTTCGGGATCAGCTCCTCACCGCCGACATAATCGGCTCCCGCCGCCGTCGCTTCATCGATCTTGGCTCCCTTGGCGAACACCAGGATGCGAACGGTCTTGCCGGTTCCGTGAGGCAGAACAACGGCTCCTCTGACCTGCTGATCCGCGTGGCGTCCGTCGCAGCCCGTCCTCAGATGGACCTCGATCGTCTCGTCAAACTTTGCGACAGCCGTCTTCTTCACCAGCGCGATAGCCTCTTCCGCATCATAGAGCGCCGTGCGGTCAATGAGTTTCGCGGCATCCGCGTACTTCTTTCCTCTTTTCATTTCTATAAACCTCCTTGTGGTAATGTCGGGGATTGCCCTCCCACGGGTATTGTTTCCGTTAACCTTGCCGCGCCTGCGGCGCGCATTATGGATGTTCGGCTTTTTTCGGCCGCCGAACGGCTGATTTTCCGGTCTCGCGGGCTTTCCCTGAAAGCTCGCCTGCCGGGAAAATTATGCCTCTTTCACCGTGATTCCCATGCTCCTTGCGGTTCCCGCGATCATGCTCATCGCCGCCTCTACGCTGGCCGCGTTCAGATCTGGCATCTTGAGCTCCGCGATCCTGCGGACCTCGTCCTTGGAAATGGTCGCCACCTTCGTCTTGTTGGGCGTACCGGATCCGGACTTGATGTTGCAGGCTTTCTTGAGCAGAACGGCCGCGGGCGGAGTCTTGGTAACAAAGCTGAAGCTTCTGTCGGCATAGACCGTGATCACCACCGGGATGATCAGATCGCCCTGATCCGCTGTCCTTGCATTAAACTCCTTGGTGAACTGCACGATATTGACTCCGTGCTGGCCCAGGGCAGGTCCTACGGGCGGGGCCGGCGTAGCCTTGCCTGCCGGGATCTGCAGTTTGATATAACCGGTTACTTTCTTTGCCATAATCAGGCACCTCCTAAATATTGTGGTAATGTCGGGGGATGTCCCTCCCACTTGTTACAGTTACAGCTTCTTCAGTTCAGTGAATGCCAGTTCCACCGGTGTCTCACGGCCAAACATCTCTACACTGATCGTAGCGGTCTTCTTGCTCTCGTTGATCGACTTGATGGCCCCAACGGTATCACGCCACGCTCCGGAAACCACAGAGACCAGATCGCCGACCTCGAACCCCACGACCAGGCCCTTGCCCATGAACCCGAGGCCTGCCATTTCCTCCTCAGTCAGCGGGACCGGTTTGGAGCCGGGCCCGACAAAGCCGGTAACCCCGCGGGTGTTCCGGACAACATACCATGTGTCGTCATTCATGACCATATGGATGAGAACATAGCCCGGGAACATCTTCTTGTCCACCGCTTTCTCGACGCCGTTCTTGATTTCCACCACGGACTGCATCGGAACGGACACCTCCAGGATCTGATCCTGAAGGCTTCGGTTCTCTATCGTCTTTTCGATATCGACCTTCACCTTGTTCTCATAGCCTGAGTAGGTATGGACTACATACCAGTTTGCTTCTGCCATACGTCTCACCTTCGCTTTTTATAAAATGAAACTAAGACCAAATGATATGGCCAGATCCAGAACTGCGATAATCAGCCCCAGAGCCACGGAACATATCAGTACGGCAACGGTTTCCTTGCTCACCTGCTCCCGGTCCGGCCAGACGATCTTGCCGAATTCGGACTTCACGCCGCTGAAAAAGCTCTTTTTCTTGGTTTTTTCTTTGCTTGCTGTTCCTTCCATAATCTCCGCGTCCTTTTCTCAGACTGAATTACTTTGTTTCTTTGTGCAACGTATGAGTCTTACAGAATCTGCAGTATTTTCTCGTCTCCATACGATCCGGATGGGTCTTCTTATCCTTCGTCGTATTGTAATTTCTCTGTTTGCACTCCGTACATGCCAGTGTGATCCTTGTGCGCACGACTTCCACCTCCAATTTCCGTAGTCTGACCGGTCTTTCCCGCACAGCCCGGCGAAACGTTCCGGCGGACTTTTTCCTGGGGCGGACATTCCCGCAGGATAAAATAAGTGCAAAAAAAAAGACCTCTTTCTTCCATTCGCCATATCACTATATCATATGAAAAGCCGCGCGTCAATGGGTTTTCTCTTATTTTGCGCATTTTTTCGGGCAGTATCGCCCGCAGATCCGGTATCCATCGCCGCTGCGCCTCCTCATCTGCCGCTCCCCACGCATATGGTCACTCCATAAACCTTCTTCACCCCGGAGGCGGTCAGAATGCGCGCGCACGCCTCCATGGTGCTCCCGGTCGTATAAATGTCATCCACCAGAAGCACCGTCTCCACACCGTCCGGCAGATTTCCCGCGGCAAACGCTCCCCGCAGATTCCGGAGACGCGCCTCCGGATCCAGCTCCTTCTGCGGCAGCGTTTTTCTGACTCTCCGCAGCCCGTCCGGAACGGAGGAGATCCCCAGCTGTTTCCCGATGCCGTCCGCCAGAACGGCAGCCTGATTAAAGCCCCTGCTCCTCATGCGGGACGGATGAATGGGAACCGGAACCAGGATATCGGGCCTGACACGGAGAATGCTTTTTCCGAACCGGACGCAGATCGCCCGGGAATAGAAATCCAGATACTCTCTTTTGTTCCTGTACTTGATGGCCGCCATCGAATCCTTCGCGGCCTGATTGTAATTCAGAAGGGCAAAATTGCGGATGAAGCTTCTTTTCTTTTTCGCGCAGTCGCCGCAGTATTCCTCCGTCCCGGAGAAGATCTCCTTGCCGCACCGTCTGCAGGACGGCTGGCGGACAGGGGAGAGGCGGCTGAGGCAGCCGGGGCAGATATACTCCCCCGGAGGAACCACGATCCTCTCGCAGACCGGGCAGCGGCGGGGAAAAAGAAGTCCGACGAGGCGTTCCCGGACGCGCTCCGCCCCCGTCATGCGCCGATCTCCCGTATGCGCTCCGCAAGCCCGGAATAGCGCTGCTGTTCCGTTTTGTTGGCCGCCATGGAGCGGAAGGCTTCCTCGAGTCCCACCAGGCACACACATGAACGGGCCCTGGTAACGGCGGTGTAGAGCAGATTGCGGGTCAGGAGCATCCGAGGACCGCCGTACATGGGGATGACCACCGCCGGATATTCGCTTCCCTGCGACTTATGAACCGTCACGGCGTAAGCCAGTTCCAGCTCTTCAAGCTGGGAAAACTCGTATTCCACCGTCCTTCTCTCGTCAAACTCGACCGTCAGGGTATCCGCAAATTCATTGATCTCCCGGATCACGCCGATATCGCCGTTAAAAACGCCGGTTCCCGACTCCACCGCCGTTCCGTAGGGCGACCGGATCTCCCATTTGATCTGATAATTGTTGCGCACCTGCATCACCTTGTCTCCTGTCCGGAATATGCAGCCTCCGGCCTCATGCTCCGCCTTGCCTTTTTCCGGAGGATTCAGATACGCCTGCAGGATGGAATTGAGGCGTTCCACCCCCAATGGGCCCTTCCGCATGGGCGTCAGGACCTGCAGCTCCAGGGGCCGCGCGTTGACATAGCCCGGAAGCTTCCGGGTAATGAGCGTCAGTATGGCGCTTATGATGGCGTCGGCGCCCTCCCTCCGGATAAAGAGGAAGTCCCGGCTGGGCTTCGCGAGATCCACCGGCTGCCCGGCATTGATCCGGTGGGCATTGACAATGATATCGCTCTCCGCGGCCTGCCGGAAAATATGCGTCAGCATAACCACGTTGAAGCGTCCCGAATCGATCATGTCTCTGAGTACATTTCCCGGTCCCACGGAGGGAAGCTGATTGATGTCCCCGGCAAGGATCAGGCGCGTGCCCACGCTGACCGCCTTCAGCAGCGCGTTCATAAGCTGGATGTCCACCATGGATGCCTCGTCTATGATGACCACATCCGCCTCCAGAGGATGCTCCTCGTCTCTCTCAAAATGCATGGGAGTTCCCTCTTCGTCCTGGGGGCCTCCGCTCAGCTCCAGCATACGGTGTATGGTCCTGGCCTCATATCCGGTCGCCTCCGTCATGCGCTTGGCCGCCCGTCCGGTGGGCGCTGCCAGAAGGATATCCATTCCCTCCATCTCAAAATAACGGATGAGGGTATTGATCGTTGTCGTCTTTCCGGTCCCCGGGCCGCCTGTGATAATGAGAAGTCCGCTGTTGACCGCCTCCTCCACCGCCTTTTCCTGAAGCGCGTCCAGACAGATGCTGGTCTGGAGGCGGATCTGTCCGATCCTCTCCCTGATCTGTTCCCGCGGGACGCTTCCTCTGATATTCAGGTCGTGAAGCATCCGGGCGACGTTCAGCTCCATATAATAGTAGGATGCCGCATAAACGTCCGGCTCCGGCTCCGGCTCCGCCTCCTCCTCCCCGTCCGCCGTATCCGGCCTGCGCACGATGATCCGCTTTTCCATCTGCATATCCGGCAGATACTCCTCGATGGTCTCCTTCGTGGTCAGAAGAAGCTCCGCCGCCTGCGCGGCAAGCTGTCTCCGGGGAAGGCAGGTATGTCCCTGGGACGCCGCCTGCAGAAGGGCATACAGGATCCCCGCCTTGATCCTGCAGTCGGAATCCACCTGGATCCCCGCCCTGCGGGCGATCTCATCCGCCATTTTGAACCCCACTCCGGGGATATCGTCGGCCAGACGGTACGGGTTTTCCCGTATGATCCGGTAGAGCCGGTCCCCGTACTCCCGATAGATCTTTACCGCCAGGTTCATGGAGATCCCGTAGCCCTGGAGAAAGATCATTGCCTGCCGCATCTCCTTCTTTTCCTCCATCTGCTCCGACACCGCCATTGCCATACGCTGGCTGATCCCCTTCACCTCCGCCAGGCGCTCCGGCTCCTCTTCGATGATCCGGAAGGTGTCCGCCTTGAAGCGGCGGACGATCCGTGCGGCCAGCGCCGCCCCCACTCCCTTGATCGCCCCGGATCCCAGATAGCGCTCCATAGCCTCCGCGTCATCCGGCTCCAGGATCCGGTAGGTCTCCACCTGGAGCTGTTCCCCGTACACAGGATGCTCCACCATAGCCCCCTGCGCCTCGATCCTTTCTCCCTCGCTGATATAGTGGAACGACCCGACCAGGATAAACTCCTCCTCGCCGGAGGACACCTCCAGAACGGAATATCCGTTGTCCTCGTTCCGGTATTTTATTTTCTCTATGTACCCGCACACCGTGGCCATCGTATCCTGCCCGATCCTCCTGATGATATTCTGTGCTTCCTTCATCCGTCTGTGATACAAAAGCACGGCCTATCCGAAAATTTCGCCGGATATGCCGCACTTTTCCTCCGCGTAGTATCCTCCGCGGTATCAGAAATCACTCCGCTCCAGATCGGAACGGTTAAATTCGATGAACTTCCCTGTCCCCACTGCCACGGCCGTAAGAGGATCCTCGGCGATCATCGTCGTGATCCCGGTTTTCTCCTCGATCAGCGCGTCCAGGCCGCTCAAAAGCGATCCGCCTCCGGTAAGAACAATGCCCCGGTCATAAATATCGGCGGCAAGCTCCGGCGGCGTGCGTTCCAGCACATTGTGTACGGCGTCAACGATCTGCATGGCCGGTTCCCGCAGGGCCTCCAGCGTCTCGTCGGAGGTCACAACGATGGTCTTGGGGAGCCCCGTGACCAGATTACGCCCCCGCACCTCCATGGTGAGCACCTCCGGGCGGCGGTAAGCCGCTCCGATATTGATCTTGATCTCCTCCGCGGTGCGTTCACCGATAAGCAGATTGTGTTTTTTTCTCATATACCGTACGACGGACTCGTCAAAGTCGTCGCCCGCAACCTTGATGGAGGCGCTGACCACGGTCCCGCCCAGGGAGATCACGGCGATATCCGCCGTTCCGCCTCCGATATCCACGATCATGTTCCCGCAGGCTTTGGAGATGTCGATCCCCGCTCCGATAGCGGCCGCAACCGGTTCCTCGATGATCGTTACTTCACGGGCGCCGGCCTGATAGGTGGCGTCCTCGACCGCCTTGCGTTCCACCTCCGTCGCGCCGCTGGGAATGCAGACGGCGATCCGCGGCTTGCGCAGCGTCTTTCTGCCCACTGCCTTATTGATAAAATATTTCAGCATTTTTTCCGTGACGGTGTAGTCGGAGATCACGCCCTGGCGCAGAGGGCGGATCGCCACAATGTTGCCGGGGGTGCGCCCGATCATCAGCCGGGCCTCTTCCCCGAAGGTGATGATGCGGTTGGTGTCGCGGTCGATGGCAACCACGGAGGGTTCCTTTAGGACGACCCCCTTGCCCTTGATATATACAAGGATACTTGCCGTACCCAGATCGATTCCGATATCATTTGAAATGGTCATCATGAATTATCCCTTCCTGAATCTGCCCCGCGGGGCGTTCGTCCGTAATGAGGTGGTAGCTGTTTTCATTATATACAAAGAATGCCTTTTTTTAAAGGGGGTATTCTTATTTTTCTTCAAAATATCAATATATGCCGTTCTTTTTTAAATTCTGTCCTTTTTACGGACAGCCCGGAGCCGCGGACGGCCCGGTCCGCCGAAGCGGCCCCTCCTCCACCGTTTGGGTATTGAAAAAATCCGACGAAGCGGTTATGATAAAAGATGTGCCGCGATCATACAGATGAAAGGAGAATATCCATGTACGACTTCCCCTGGTACGACTGGATCATGTTTTTCTTTATATACAGCTTTTTCGGATGGATCATCGAATCAACCTACGTCTCTTTTCTGAAGAAGAGATTCGTCAACCGGGGATTCCTCCGTCTCCCGCTTCTCCCTCTCTACGGGACCGGAGCGGTCATGATGCTCTGGGTCTCCATCCCGTTCCGGGACCATGTGTTCCTCGTATGGCTCTCCGGCATGATCGGGGCGACCGCTCTCGAATACGTGACCGGATATGTGATGGAGCTGCTGTTTAAGATGAAATACTGGGATTACAGCGACCAGCGCTTCCAGCTGAACGGCTACATCTGCCTTTCCTCCTCCATCGCGTGGGGCTTCCTGACCATCTTCCTGACAGAAGTGATCCACCGCCCCATCTCGTCCTTCGTGGCTGCGCTGGATCCGCGGATCAAATTCCCGTGCCTGATCGTGGTCGGCATCCTCTTCGTGGCGGATACGGCGGCATCGGTCCGCGAGGCGATCGATCTGGGACGCGCCCTGGAAGCAATGACGAAACTCAGGGCGGAACTGGACGAGCTCCGCGTCCAGGCTGCCTCCTACGGCCACGAGCTGAAAAACGAAGCCCGGCAGAAAGCCGAGAGCGCGGCATCCCGTATCCGCGCTCTCACCGAAAAACAGCTGAAGCTGTCTCATATGAATTTCTACCGCCGCTCACTGCTGCGGGGCAATCCCACCGCGTCCTCGACTCGGTTTGCCGCGGCCCTGAAGGAGCTGCGCGACTCCCTGGACAAACACCACAGGCAGTAGCGTCCTTTTCACGACCGGGAAGGCGGGATGCTGCGGGAAGAACTACAGCATCCTGTCCACAATGGCCATAAGCGCCTCGCCCAGCGCCGCCGAGCGCGCGTCCGCGTCCTCCAGGGAGGTTCCCTTGACGCCGTAATACAGCTTGATCTTCGGCTCGGTTCCGGACGGCCTGACGCAGACCCAGGCATTGTCGTTCATATCATAATAGAGCACATTGGACGCGGGAAGCCCGGCGGGCGTCACCTGTCCTGTCTCCATATCCCGGATCTCTCCGGTCATGTAATCCCTTGCGGAAAGCACCTTCCATTCTCCCACCGTCTCGGGAGTATGATTTCTCAGGGTATCCATAATCAGACGGATCTTCTCCAGCCCCTCGATCCCGGCCAGGCTGATGGACTTGACGGCATCCTTGTAATATCCGTATTTCTCGTACATGGCCAGCATGGCATCCCACAGCGTCATATTCTTCGTCTTATAATAGGCGGCCGCTTCGCAGAGCGCTACGCTGGCGCTCACCGCGTCCTTGTCCCGGGCATACGTTCCGATCAGGCAGCCGTAACTCTCTTCCATCCCGAAAAGATAATGTCCCTTTCCCGTATTCTCCTCCCGCAGGATCTGCTGGCCGATCCATTTGAACCCGGTCAGGCATTCCACCAGTTTGCAGCCATAAGCGTCCGCCACCGCATCGACAAGGTTGGTGGTGACAATGGATTTGACCACCTCGCCGTCGGCGGGTATCTGTCCGGCGGCCGCTTTCTGACTCAGAACATATTCGCACAGGAGGGAACCGGACATATTGCCGGTCAGGGAGATGTATTTCCCGGACCCGGTATCCTTCACATACACGCCGAGCCTGTCCGCATCGGGATCAGTGGCAAGGACCAGATCCGCGTCTGTCTTCGCGGCGATCTCAAGCCCCAGGGCAAACGCCTCCGCGGCCTCGGGATTGGGATAGCTGACCGTGGGGAACTCCCCGTCGGGCAGCTCCTGCTGGGGAACCACCTGTACATGGGTAAAGCCGATCTCCTTCAGAGCGCGGCGGACCGGGATATTTCCCGTACCGTGAAGAGGGGTATAGACGATGCGGATATTATCCTGCATCTGATCTATGGCGCTCTGGTTGACTACCTGCGCCTTAACGTGCGCGATATATTTGTCGTCGATCTCCGCGCCGATGACCTTATAAAGGCCGGCGGCCTTGGCGTCGGACGCCGTCATTGTCTTCACCGACGACAGATCCTCTATGGCAAGGA
Source organism: uncultured Lachnospiraceae bacterium (assembly GCA_947630085.1). Taxonomy (GTDB): domain Bacteria; phylum Bacillota; class Clostridia; order Lachnospirales; family Lachnospiraceae; genus UBA3402. The sequence continues at coordinate 15,432 of CANRGP010000014.1, read as the reverse complement.
CCTCGCGGGTCACTCCCATATCGTGAGGAGGTGTGAACTGGGCGCCGTCCTCCCAGTAAACCTTGTATCCGTTATATTCCGGCGGGTTATGGCTGGCCGTCACATTGATCCCCGCGATGCAGCCCAGCTCGCGGACCGCAAAGGAGAGCTCCGGCGTAGGCCGAAGGGATTCAAACTTGTACGCCGTGATCCCGTTGGCCGCAAGGGTCCTGGCCGCCTCGTCCGCGAACTCCGGCGACATCCGCCTGGAGTCATAGGCGATGGCCACTCCTCTCCCGGCGCCGCCCTGCTTGATAATATAGTTGGCAAGCCCCTGGGTGGCGCGGCGGACTACATAGATGTTCATTCTGTTGATCCCGGCTCCGATGATCCCGCGCAGTCCGGCAGTCCCGAACTCCAGATCCATGTAAAAGCGCTCCTTGATCTCGGCCTCGTCGCCTTCGATGGCGCGAAGCTCCTCTCTGGTGGTCTCGTCAAAATACGGGTTGCTCAGCCATTCCCGATAAATCTTCATATAATCCTTCATGATAACGCGGACCTCCTTCACGTTTGATTCTTATTGTATAGTATACCGTATTTCCCGGAAAAAAGGAAGTCCCCTGAACGCGTTCCTAGCGGATTTTTGACAAAAATTCTTCTCTCTGCTCCAGCTGCATTTCCAGGTTCTTCAGTTTTTCGATATTGCGCGCCGGAATCCAGGCTTTGTTCGCGTTAAAATAGAAATTGATCTGCTTCCAGTATTTTTCCGGATACAGGAACAGATAGTAAAGTATTTTCCGGTCTTCCTCCCCTATGGGGAGAATCCGGTCATAGGCGGCCAGCATCTCCATTCCCAGGCTCACGTTCCAGTCATGCTTTTCCATCACTTTTCGCATAAAATAATAGAGATCGCGCATCTGCCTGCCGAGATGCATCCGGTGGAACTCAATGAATGCCACGCTCTCGTCCCCCATGAGGATATGGTGATGGTCCAGATTGCCGTGGCACAAAAAAAGAGCGCCCCCGCTTTCCGTCTCCTTCATCCGATTAAGCCCCTCGCAGGCTTCCGCGGCCTGGTCATAAAATGTGTGGTAGCTGTCAATGGCACACCGCTCAAATTCCGTCTTTTTTCTCTTGTTCTTCATGTAATTGAGGGCCCGCCGGAGCTCCTGGTTATGCCGTTCCATCTCCTTCTGCACGGGCTCCGCCACAATGGATCCCAGACTCCATTCCTCATCTCTGGGAATGTGGCGCAGGATCTGGTGGAGCCTGGCGATCTGGGCGACAGCGGCTCTGACCTCCCTCCGGTCCCGGATGTTGCACTCCCTGTCCGTAAACCAGCGCTTCAGCACGTACCGGACGCCGTCCTCACCGACGGAGATCAGCTCGCCCTTCCCGTTGCTTATATAATCGTCAACGCGGTCCAGCCCGGCCCGGCGGACCGCCGTAAGCACCTGCGTCTCGAATTCCAGGCGTTTCAGCGTCCCACGGTACTCCGAAAGCAGCACACATCCGGCGTCTGTCTCGCAGACAAATCCGCTCCTGCCCTTCCGGATGGTATCCACCGTCAGATCATACTGGGTCAAAATATCCATATATCTCTCGTTCACTTCTACCCCTCCACACGCCCTCTTCATAGCTACTTCTAGGGTATGTGAAAAGGCGGAAGATTATGAACGCAGTTCCTTCCGCTCTCCGTTCTTCTCCGCCGCCAGATATCGTTTCGCCTCCGCAAGAAGGCCGTCCGCCGTATTCCTTTCCGGGCTGACGATCACCAGGTCCAGCAGCCTTTCCAGCATCCGTCCCAGTTCCCGCCCCGGCTTCATTCCCATGCCGATCAGATCCGCTCCCGTCACGGCCAGCGTCTTCAGCCCGACGCAGTCGCCTCTCTCCCGGATCTGCCGGGTCTGCTCCCTTATATATTCAAGTTCCTCCGATGTCTCTTCTCCCTCCCCGCTTTCCGCTGCCGCCCGCTTCAGCTCCAGAAGGGAGTCATACAGCCCCGGCGGTATTCTGCTCATGGTCCGCCGGATCTCCTCCTGTGTCTTTCCCACCGGCTTATCCCAGTATTCCACAAGGACACGGACACGGTTTATGGTGTCATTGTCCATCTTCAGCTCCTCCAGGATCCGCACCGCATCCCCGGAAGACTCATGCCTGAGAAACGCGGCCCAGCGGATCCCCTTCTCCGCGGGAAGCATATTTTCCACCCGGATCTTCTCCGGGGAGATCTTCGCGAACGTCTCCGAAACGAAGCGGCCCGCCCCGGCCGTGAACACCCGTCCGACCCGGTCCGGATGATCCGACAGCAGAAGCTTTGTCAGTTCCGACGCGATCCTCTCCCGGCTCACATGGACAAGGTTGGGAGCCAGCGCTTTCATGGCCGCCTCCGTCTCCGGTTCGATCTCAAAATCCAGCTGGGCCGAGAAGCGCAGGGCCCGCAGGATCCGGAGCGCGTCCTCCGTGAACCGCTCCCCGGCATCGCCCACGCACCGGATCCTGCGCAGTTCGATATCCCGGAGTCCCCCGAAGATATCCACCAGGCCGTCCCGCCTGTTGTAGGCCATAGCGTTTATGGTAAAGTCGCGCCGTCTCAGGTCCTCCCTCAGATCCGATGTGAACTCCACCGAGCTGGGGTGCCGTCCGTCCTCATATTCCCCGTCGATCCGGTAGGTGGTCACCTCGTACCCGGTCCGTCCCCGCATGATCGTCACGGTACCATGACGGATCCCCGTATCGACTGTCCTTCCGAAGATCGCCTTCACCTGGGCGGGTCTGGCCGACGTGGTGATATCCCAGTCCTCCGGCCTGCGTCCCATCAGCGAATCGCGCACGCATCCTCCCACCACATACGCCTCGAATCCGTTTCTGTTCAGTTTTTCAATGATCTCCTCCGCCGCCGGGGGAATACAGACCGTCACGCCCATGGGATCCCGTTCTTCCTCCGTTCCGATAAACCGGCGCAAAGCAGGACGCCGGGCAAATACAGCTCTTTCACGGCAATAATCAGTATGCCTTTCCCCAGTAGACCATCTTTGCCGCGGGTTTGCCGCAGCAGACACATTTGTCCGAAAGGTTCTCCTGAACAAACGGTATGCAGCGGGAAGTCGCTCCGGTTTCCTCTTTGATCCTGTCCTCGCACTCCTGACATCCGCACCACATGGCTTTCACAAAGCCCGGTTTCCCGTTCACCGTCGCCACAAATTCATCGTAGTCCGTCGCCACATAGGTATGCGCGTCCCGGTGGGCCTTCGCCCTCTCAAACATATCCTTCTGGATCGTCTCCAGCAGCTCTCCTGCCTTCGTCTCCAGCTCCTCAATCGCTGCCGTGATCTTCTCGTGGGTATCGCGGCGCACCAGGACAGCCTGGCCGTTCTCGATATCCTTCGGGCCGATCTCGATACGGGTCGGGATCCCTACGATCTCCTGCTCCGCGGATTTCCATCCCGTGCTCTTGTCGGAATCGGCGATCTCCACCCGGAACGGCACGCCGCGCATCTCGCACTCGCTGAACTTCCAGCCCGGGCTCTTGTCCGAGTCGTCCAGCTTCACGCGGAACCCGGCCCGGCTCAGGCGGGCTTCCAGCTCGCGGGCTTTGTCCAGCACGCCCTCCTTCTTCTGCTGGATCGGGATCACGATCACCTGAACCGGCGCGATCCGGGGCGGAAGCACCAGTCCGTTGTCGTCGCCGTGGACCATGATGATCGCGCCGATCAGCCTGGTCGTCATGCCCCAGGAAGTCTGATGAACATATTTCAGCGTATTGTCCTTATCCGCAAACTGAATATTGAACGCCCTCGCAAATCCGTCGCCGAAATTGTGGCTGGTTCCGGACTGCAGCGCCTTTCCGTCATGCATCAGGGCCTCGATCGTATAAGTAGCCTTCGCGCCCGCGAATTTCTCCTTATCGGTCTTGCGTCCCCGGATCATGGGGATCGCCAGGACCTCCTCGCAGAAATCGGCGTACACATTCAGCATCAGCTCCGTCCTCTCCTGAGCCTCCTCTTCCGTCGCATGGGCGGTGTGCCCCTCCTGCCACAAAAACTCCCGGGAGCGGAGGAACGGCCTGGTGGTCTTCTCCCAGCGCACCACCGAACACCACTGATTGTAAAGCCTGGGCAGATCCCGGTAGGAATGGATGTCGTTGGCGTAGAAATCGCAGAACAGCGTCTCCGAGGTGGGGCGCACGCACATCCTCTCCTGCAGCGGTTCCAGACCTCCATGGGTCACCCACGCCACCTCCGGCGCGAACCCCTCCACATGGTCTTTTTCCTTCTGCAGAAGGCTTTCCGGGATGAACATGGGCATATACACATTTTCCACGCCCGTTGCCTTAAAGCGGGCGTCCAGCTCCTTCTGAATATTTTCCCAAAGCGCATATCCGGCCGGCTTGATGACCATGCAGCCCTTGACGCTGGCATAGTCGCACAGCTCCGCTTTCTTCACAACATCCGTGTACCACTGGGCAAAATCCACGTCCATGGACGTGATCGCCTCCACAAGCTTCTTGTCGTTTGCCATAATGAGTCTCCTTTTTGCCGCCGCCGGACCGCATTTCCGGTCGCGGCTCTGATATGCTGACTCTACGATATTTTCGCCTGTTTGTCAAGTGTCCGCGGCGAATTCTCTCACGATCAGAGCCCCGACAGGCCCCAGCACCACACCCGCGATGCCGAACAGGGCCAGGCCCGCATAAATGGAGATCAGCGTTTCCAGAGAGGACAGTCCGACCCGGTTTCCCAGCATCCGCGCCTCCAGCACCTCTCTCTGCACATAGCAGATCATATAAAGAAGCAGCAGGGCTGCCCCCTTTCCCCATTTCCGGCCGAGAAAGCAGAAGACGGCCCAGGGGACCAGCACCGTGCCGGTTCCGAAAACGGGCAGGGCATCCAGGAGCCCGAGTCCGATCCCCGCAAGGATATAATACCGGCTCTTCAGCAGAAAAAGTCCCGCCGTGCAGATCCCTACCGTGATCAGGAGGATCACTCCCTGCGTCCTGAGATACGCCTTCCCCATAACCGACAGGACGCGGCGGAGCCTCTGAGCCTCGTCCCGGAATACGGAGCGGTCGATCCTCCGGCCGATTTCGTCCAGCTCCTGTACGAACAGCATCACGCCGATCACGAACAGTACCAGAAGGACGGCCGCTTTGACGGCTCCCCTGGCCAGGGACAGCGAATTGCCCATCACGTAGGGCATGATCCCGTTCTTCAGGCTGTTCCCAAGCCCCCGGAGCATATCCTGGAGAATGTATACGGCGGCATCTTCCCGGAGCCCGAAGGTTTCCTCCATGCGGTGGCACATTCCCGTCATCCAGCCGTCCAGCTGATCCACCCACACGGGGATCTCCTCGGTAAACAGCATCAGCTGTCTGATCAGGCTCCGTCCGCCCACATATGCGCCGAAGCCGAGGAGTGCCAGGAGCAGGATCATCTCCGCTGCCGCCGCCACGCACGGCGGAATCCCTATTTTCCGCCCCCTCCATTCTATCCGGAGCTTTTCCGAGATCTTCTGTGCCGACGGCTTCAGAAGTATGGCCGCGCCGCAGGCAAACACAAAGGGAGCCACCAGCGGCAGCACATATCGGAACACCATATATGTTGCGGCGGTCACTCCCGTGATTCTGACTGTCTTCTTCCACTTTTCATTCATACCGACGGTTTGCTCTCCCTGCAGGATACCGTTAGTATGGACAGTTTTCCTTCCCTTATCCGCATCCTGCGCGGCGGATTTAAAAGCAGGCGGTCTTCACCCACACAAAATCATACGGAAGCAGGACGATCCTTCCGTCTCCCGTCATGGAGCGGGGATTTACCAGCGCCTCGCCCCCCATTTCCCAGGGCAGTTCCTTCCTGTTCCTGCTGAAATTAAAGATTCCCGTGATCCTTTCGCCTCCCGCCGTTCTCTCCAGCTGCAGGACGGCGTCGTCCTGCGTATCTATCGTCGTTATGAAGGCTCCCTCCCGGAAAGCCGGCTGGGCAGAGCGCAGCTCCTCCAGGGCGCGCAGACGGTTAAAAATATAATTCTGCGGCGTTCCCTCCCTGTTCCTTTCCTCCGCCTGCCCCCACGGGAACACGCCCCTGTGGATAAAGCGGGCATCCAGGATCTTTTCCCAGTCGTCCTTATACGAATAATCGTTGACGCAGGCGATCTCATCTCCGCTGTAAAGCATGGGGATCCCCGGCTGGAACAGCAGGAGCGCATGGAGCATGATGTCCAGGCGCAGGGCCTGATCCATGCCTGCCTGGTCGCCGCACAGAGAAGCCCTTTCCACGCCGCACATGGATGCGGTCGTCCCGCAGAATCTGGCGTCCCGGGTAATGGGATCGTTGTTGTAGAGTTCTCCCCTGCTGAAACTGTATTCGTTGTTGCCGGTAAAGAAATCGTTCAAAAACTGCCGGTGGGAAAGCTCTCTCATCCCCTGCTCCTCGAGGTCGCCGTAGTCCAGTTTCCAGCGGATGTCATCATGGCTCCTGAGATAATTGACGAACGTATGCTTTCCGGGGATCCCATAGGCGATCTCCATCTGCCGCTTCAAAAGACGCACATTCTGGACCGCCACCGTGTGCCAGATCACCGCCATCGACGCCTCGTTGTAGAGCATATGGCACTCCGGTTTCTCCGGCGTCCCAAAATAAGCGGCCGCCTCCCGGAGCTCCAGATCCGCCTCTCCCAGAAGCAGCACGCCGGGGCAGACCACCTCGCAGATGATCCGAAGCATCCGGAGCAGCGTATGTACCTGGGGAAGGCTGCGGCAGTCTGTTCCCAGCTGTTTCCAGATAAAGACCACCGCGTCCAGCAGGATCACGTCAACGCCCAGATCCGCCAGGTACAGCAGGTTCCCGGCCATCTCGTTGAATACCGCCGGATTGGCATAATTCAGATCCCACTGGTAGGGATAAAATGTCGTCATTACGTGCTTGCCTGCCTGGGGGATCCAGGTGAAATTGCCGGGAGCCGTAGTGGGAAACACCTGCGGCAGCGTCCGTTCAAACTGCATGGGCACCTCCCAGCCCTCGTAGAAAAAGTACCGTTTCTGATACTCCTCCTCTCCGTTCCGGGCGCGTATGGCCCATTCGTGCTCCTCGGACGTGTGGTTCATGACCAGGTCCAGGCACAGGCTGATCCCCTGTGCCCGGCACCGCGAAGCCAGCTCCTTCAGATCCTCGACCGTCCCCAGCTCCTTTTGGACCCTGCGGAAATCCGCCACGGAATATCCGCCGTCGGAACGGCCCGCGGGCGTTTTCATGAGCGGCATCAGATGCAGGCAGTTGACCCCGCAGGCGCGGACATAGTCCAGATGCTCCGCCACTCCCTTCAGGTTCCCGGCAAACTGTCCGGCGTACATGGTCATTCCCAGCAGAGCATTTCCCTTGAACCAGTCCGGGTTCTCCTCCCGTGCGGTATCAAGGACACGCAGCTCCTCCATCCGGTTCTGCCAGGCGTCCAGCATCCCGGCGCACAGTCCTTCAAAGGACTCTTCATCGTCATACAGCTCCATATAGAGCCATTTCAGCTCATCATAATGTCTTTCCAGGCGTTTTCTGTATGTCTCGTCCATATCCCCCGCTGTCTTCCTTCCCTTTCGTTTTCTCGTTTTCAGCCGCGGTCCGTTTCCCTGACCAGGTGGATCTGATATGCCAGATATTCCCCGCACTCCAGCGGTACGGCGATCCCGCCGTTCATCAGTGCCGCTCCGCAGAAGGTCCGCCCGCTGTCCGTGTCCCGATAGACCGCCTCCGGCAGGAGCCCTTCCGCTTTTACATAGGGAACCGGCCGGCTCGCGTGCGTGGTCAGCGTCACGATGCAGATCAGGGTTTCCTCCTTGTCCGCGCTCACGAACTGCCACGCCGCCACGTCCTTTCGCACCGCCTGATCCGTGAGCCGGAAATAATCCCCCTCATGGATCAGGCGGCGGTACTTCCGGAAATCCGATATCTGCCCGCGGACGCACTCCCGCTCCTCCGGGGTCATCCTTTCAGGATCCAGCTCAAAGCCGAAGCTTCCCGCCATCGCCACGATCCCCCGGGTCTTCATGGGCGTGACCCGCCCCGTCTGATGGTTGGGAACCGCGGAAACATGGGAGCCCACCGACGAAATCGGATAGCAGAAGGATGTCCCGTACTGGATCAGGATCCTGTCCATGGCATCCGTGTTGTCGCTGCACCAGATCTGCGGGAAATAATACAGCATTCCCGCGTCGAAACGCCCTCCGCCCCCGCTGCAGCCTTCCATAAGGATATGGGGGAATTCCGTCTCCAGCCTTTCCAGAAAACCGTACAGGCCGAGCATATACCGGTAGAGGACCTGTCCCTGGAGCCGCGGCGCCGTCCCGTCGGACCAGGCGTCGCATATGCTTCGGTTCATATCCCATTTTACATATTCGATATTGGCGCTGCGAAGCACCGAGGCGATCTGCCCGTAAACGGCGTCCACCACCTCGGGCCGGGAAAAGTCCAGGACCAGCTGGCCCCTCCCTCTCACCGGCTTTCTTCCGGGGACCCGAAAGGCCCAGTCCGGATGGCTCCGGTACAGGCTGCTGTCCTCGGATACACATTCCGGCTCCATCCAGAGTCCGAATTTCAGACCCATCCCGTTGATACGCTCCGCCAGGGATGCCAGGCTCATGCCCAGCTTCTCCTCATTCACGCTCCAGTCTCCCAAACCGCTCTCATCCGAATCCCGTTTTCCGAACCAGCCGTCATCGAGAACCAGCATATCCACTCCCAGCTCCGCGGCCTGCCGGCCCAGCCGGAGGATCTGTTCCCCCGTAAAATGAAAATATGCTGCCTCCCAGCTGTTGAGAAGCACGGGACGTTCCGCGGTTTTATATTTTCCCCGGCACAGATGGTTCCGGTACAGCCTGTGAAACCTCCTCGACATCTCTCCCAGGCCGCTTCCGCTGAATACCATAACCGCCTCGGGGGCCGTAAACGTTTCCCCGGGCGCCAGAACATACGAAAACGATTCGTCCGAAAGCCCCATTGTCACTCTGATCTGGCAGAACGGATCCTTCTCCACCTCCGCCAGAAATCCGCCGCTGTATACAAAGGAGATCCCCATACAGTCCCCGTACTTCTCAGTGGCATCAGAGCCGCAGACGACAAGGAACGGATTGTACTGATGGCTTGAGGTGCCTCTCCGGCTCCCCACCGCCTGAACCCCATGCCCGACCGGAGCCCTCTGCACGTTCCGCTCCATCGCATGGCTTCCATAAAAAGAGATCCAGTCATATTCCCCGTTGGGGAGATCCAGGCACAAACTCTGGGCCCGGTTGAGACAGATCTCTTCCCTTCCCTCGTTTGCGATCTGCACGGCTCTTGTTATGGCGTCATAAGCGGGAAGCACCCCGTAAAGCAGGGTCACCCTGAGACCGCTTTTTTCGTCCCGCAGGAAGATCCTGAGCGTCTGCGCCTGCTCCTCCTCCGCGTAGACCGCGGGCAGGCCGGGAAGAGAATATTTTCCCGGGCAGATCTCATATCCGGCATAGCGCAGGTCGCATCCGAGGCTGCCGTCGGCCTGACGGACCGTCAGACCGGAGCACCGGAAATCTCCGGTTCCCCGGACGGGAAATTCCTGGGGCAGCACATCCAGGGAATACCCCCGGTTCCTCCCGGCATCATAGGGATTGGGAGCGAAGCCCCGGTCATAATATGTCAGCAGATAATCCATATCCGAATATACCCTGGGGCCGTAATACAGATGAAGAAGACAGCCATATGGATCTGCCTGCATCTGATAGCTGCTGCTGTCGGTCTCAAGATGAAAAATTCTCTGTTTTTCTTCGTAACAAATCGCCATCGTCCATGTCCTCCGAATCCCTCTTTCTCCGCGGCTCTTCCCGCCGGGGAGGATGCTCCGTATGAACCGTAACAATTTTAGCATTTAGAAAAACGGCTGTCAACAACGCCGGAATATTTCCGCCGGAGCCTTGATTTTAAGACGCATTTTTGTATATAATCAATATATCAACGGAAAGGAGCCGCCATATGGGAAACGTCCTGCTTTCAGTCTTTCCAAACGAGCGTTTTGTGGATCTGAATCTGTATCAGTTCGGGTGGGCGCAGTGCGAGCCTCTGCACGTCTGCGGGCCCGATACCAAAAGCCACTATCTCTTCCACTATGTCATATCCGGAGCCGGAACTCTCACCGCCGCACAGCCGGACGGAAAGACCCGGGAATACCGTGTCAAAAGCGGCAGCGGCTTTATGACCTTTCCCAGGCAGACCGCCAGCTATCGCGCGGACGAGCATCACCCCTGGGAATACGTGTGGCTGGAATTTGACGGTCTGAAGGTAAAGGAGGCCCTTGATCTGGCGGGACTTACCCCCGCTTCTCCCGTCTACCATTCCAATATGCGGGATCTGAGCGCGGAGCTCAAAAACGAGATGCTCTACATTGCGCGGCAGTCCGACCGTTCCTCTCTGCACCTGATCGGCCATCTGTACCTGTTCCTGGATTACCTGATACGCTCGTCCCAGGACCGGCAGATCGTCCATACCGGCAAGCTTCAGGATTTCTATGTACGCGAAGCGCTCTCCTTTATCGAGCAGAATTTTCAGAATGACATCAGCGTAGAGGATATTGCCGCATACTGCAATCTGAACCGCAGCTACTTCGGAAAGGTCTTCCGCAGCGCCGTAGGAAAAAGTCCCCAGGAGTTTCTCATCAGCTACCGGATGTCCAAGGCCGCCGAGCTGCTGAAGCTCACGGATCTCTCCGTCGGCGATATCGGCAATGCCGTAGGCTACTCCCGCCAGCTGCATTTTTCCAGGGCTTTCAAGAATGTCTACGGCGTCTCTCCCAGAGAATGGCGCAACGGACATAAGATCATCATAAAATAGGGGGCCTGCGGCCCCCCTGCTGCTCTGTCTTCAGTGCCTTTCCCGGCATATCCATGGATTCGCCTGTTTCTGATTTGTACTTCCTTTGTAACAGGAATCAGTATAACCGTTTTTCCGGTCTTTATGTGTGTTTCCCGTCACCTGAAAAATGAAACAGCCCGAAAGCGCCTCCCCGCGGCTCCACGGAGAAATCCATCCTCCTGCCGGCAGACGGATGCTCAAAGGAAAGTCCGCAGGCACAGAGAGCCAGGGAAGAATACCGCTGCGCCTCCTGCGGCCGCCCGCCGCCGGAAGCGGCGGCAAACGCCGGGTTATACCGTCTGTCTCCCCACAGAGGCAGTCCGTGCGCGGCAAACTGCACGCGGATCTGGTGGTGGCGGCCTGTAACCAGCCCGATCTCCACCAGAGTAAGCGGCGCGTCCCCTTCTTCTCTTCCCGGCCGGATGCTGTCCAGCACCCGGTAGAACAGCTCCGCCCGCCTGGCATCCTTTGTTCCTCCGGCGGCCGTCTCCGACATATTTTTTCCCGGTATTTTCCGGAGATAATCAACGAACCGGCCCTGCGGCTCCCCCGGGATCCCGCACACCACGGCCCGATACGTCTTTTTCATCCCCGTCCCGCCCGCCTGGGCGCTTAAAGCCGCCGCCGCGGCCCGGTTCCGGGCATAGACCATGATTCCCGATACCGGCTTGTCCAGCCGGTGGACCACCCCGACATACGGCTCTCCGCCTGCGGGAGATACGTCGCGGATATGTCCCCGGATCTCGCTTACCATATCCGGCTCAAAAGACCGGCTGGACTGGGATTCCATCCCCGCCGGCTTCACTGCCACAATGACATCCTTGTCCTCATACAGGATTTCCAGCATTTTCTCTCCCGATTGCTCTTTCTTTATTATCCGCTTGCATTTTTTGTATAATGTGGTACAATATATTTCAGGACGTAGTTTTTAAAACCATGTGTTAATATGTGGAGGTGACATCATGAATAAACTTCAGATCAAAGATCCCGGCAGCGCCATCACCCATTTTGTCGGTATGATCCTTGCCGCCGGAGCGGCGGCTCCTCTCCTCATGAAAGCCCATCGGGAAACGGGCTCTCTGACTGTGGCCGCCCTGGGCGTATTTATCTGCAGCATGATCCTTTTATATGCGGCGAGCACCATATATCATACGTTTGATATTTCTCCCGCAGTCAACCGCGTTCTCCGCAAGATTGACCATATGATGATCTTTATCCTCATCGCCGGGACATACACCCCTGTCTGCATGGTGGTCCTGGGGAACCGGACGGGATGGCTGCTCCTCCTTCTGGTCTGGAGCATCGCCATTGTAGGGATCCTGATCAAGGCGTTCTGGATCACCTGCCCCAAGTGGTTCTCCTCCGTTCTCTACATCGCCATGGGCTGGGTATGCGTGCTTGCCTTTACCCAGATCGTAAAGGCCCTGCCTTCTGCGGCCTTCTGCTGGCTGCTGGCGGGCGGACTGATCTACACGGCAGGCGGCGTTATCTATGCCCTCAAGCTTCCGCTGTTCAATTCCAGACACCGCAATTTCGGCTCCCATGAGATCTTTCACCTGTTCGTGATGGCCGGAAGCCTCTGTCATTATGTGATGATGTACCGGTTCGTAGCCTGATGCCGCGGCGCCTCTCACGGCCCCGCCTGTCTGTTCGCCGCGGCGTCTCTCACAGCCGCCTGTCTGTCTGCCGCGGCGCATTTCGCAGTCCCGCCTGTTTGTTCGCCGCGGCCGCGCCGCATTCTTTCCGCAAAAATGAATTATCTGTCCTGACTGCCGGCTTCCCCGGCAGTTTTTTGATCCGGCTGCTCTTCCTCCTGCGGCTTTTCTTCCTTATCCTCGTCCTCCGGGATGTATCTCCGGAATATCCGTTCAAAGAACCAGGAATTTAAAAACGCCAGGAGCGCTACGCCGAACATCAGCAGGAAAGAGGCATAGCGGAACGTGACATACACGGCCCCCGCATCCACCGCCAGGATCCCCACCGTATAGAGGATGTGCCGGATGGAGAGCAGAAACGCATTCTTGATCGTCTGTTTTATGGTCCCGTAGAAGCGCGCCAGGATCGGGAAAACATAGATGAGCATGATCAGCCAGATGATAAGCATCGCCAGAAATGCCGCCGGGGCCATGATCCGGAACAGGCCGTCCGGAAATACCCCCGAATTCGTCACAAACCACAGATCCATCCCGAGCAGGATCCCCACCGCCATAAAGATCAGCCAGATAATGGTGGACTGGCGGAAGTTCTGACGGAACGAGCGGAAAAACGAGCGGATCGTATAGCCCTCCTCGTCCCGCACCAGTTTCAGCGTCACATAATACATCGCAGTCGTACTGGCGCCTATGGTGATAATGGGTATGCTGCACACGATCCAGAGAAAATTCAGGACCAGCACATCCCAGAGTTTGCCCATAAACCGCCATAACGGATTGTCGTAATTGAAAAAGCCCTTCATAAGTTCCTTATCTTCCTTTCCCTGTTCCGTCCTCCCGCACCCTTTCTGCGGAGGACAGCTCCAGCACATACAAAAGCTGCCCGTCCGTGTTCAGCGCGGCATGAAACCCGCATTTCTGCAGAAGCGCCGAGGAAGCCCTGTTAGCGGCGTCCGTCCTCGCAAGGATCCGTATCCGCTCCCCGGGATGTTCCTCACGGACCGCGCTCAAAACGGCGCGGCACGCCTCCGTCCCGTATCCTTTTTCGCGGTACCTCGGAAAAATATGGTAGCCCAGCTCCAGGTCCAGCGGCGGTTCCGCCCCGTCCCGCGCCTGCGCGGCGTGAAAGGGAGTATCCGCCAGCATACGCTCCAGATCCGCCCCCGCGTTCACGACTCCCGCCTTTCCCACAAGCCTTCCGTCCGAGACGTCCGTTACCGCCCAGATCCCATATTCGTAGAATCCGTATTGAAGCCGGATATATTCGGAAAGCCAGGAAGCGCTGGCAAACATCTCATCGTCCCGGGTGATCCGTTCCTCCGCGGCCAAAAGCCGCGCGTCGTCCGCCGCGAATTCGCGGATCAGCAGCCTGCGCGATCTGGCGATGATCCAGGGAAGCCCCAGCTTTCTGCGCACCACACGCTCCAGGTATCTCTCATCCGCCGCGTCGGGATCGGTCACCAGGTATCTCGCCCCGGTTTCCTCTCCTCCCAGGACGCCGACGACGATCCCTCCGGCAGCTTCCGCCTCCAGAACGGCCTTTCTCTCGTCCGAGAGCAGCACACGGTACGTCCGCCCCTCCACCGGGACGGTGCGTTCCTCTTTCATGATCAGATTTTCTCCGGCTCCGGATATTCCTCGCCAAACGTCTCTACCGTGACGGAACGGATCTTCTGCTCCTTCAGGGGCCGGTCGCTGTAATCCGTGCGCGTCCGGGCGATCTCATCCACCACGTCCATTCCCTCGGTCACCTTTCCGAAAGCCGCATACGCTCCGTCCAGATGAGGCGAGGTCTCGTGCATGATAAAGAACTGGGACCCGGCAGAGTCGGGATCCATAGCGCGCGCCATGGAGATCACGCCCGGCGTGTGTTTCAGAGGATTCGGAAAACCGTTCTGGGCAAACTCTCCTTTGATCGCATAGCCCGGGCCTCCCGTTCCGTTTCCTCTGGGGCATCCGCCCTGGATCATGAACCCTTCGATCACCCGGTGAAAAGTCAGACCGTCATAAAAGCCCTTCTTTGCAAGGCTGATAAAGTTTCTGACCGTGTTAGGCGCTGTCTCCGGGTACAGCTCTGCCGTGATCTTTTTTCCGTTTTCCATCTCAATAACTGCCGTTGGATTCTTCATTGCTTTCTTCTCCTTTATTATTATGATGTCGGCTCCTCCCCTTCGTCCGGGCGGCCTTTAAACAGCTCCTCCATGGTCGGGTCATAATAATGATACCGTCCTCTGCCAGCCCGCTTTACCGAATAAAGCGCCATATCCGCCTGGTGGAACATCGTCTCATAATCATACCCGCGTCCGTTGTTTACAGACACTCCCATACTGACCGAAATGGGAAAGCCCTCATACACCCCGTGGATCGAATGGTAGATCCTGTCCACCGCCGCATCCAGATCCGAGGTATAATCAAAAAATATCATAAACTCGTCGCCGCCGATCCGGATGGCCAGATCCTCCTCACGGACACTCTCCCGGATCTTTCCCGCAAAATACCGCAGAACCTGATCCCCGAACTCATGTCCATGCTCGTCGTTGGCGGACTTGAAATAGTCGAGGTCCAGATAAAGGAGAGCGAACTTCCCGTCCGGATGGAGCCTCAGCCGTTCCCTGATGATAAACTCCGCGCTCACCCGGTTCAGCAGCCCGGTCAGCCCGTCGTGGGAAGCCGTCTGTTCGAGCGTCACCAGGCGCATATGTTCGTCGTGGATGTCTACCGCTTTTCCGATGGCTCCCTGGAGCCTGGGCACCTCGTCGGATGTCCAGGTGGCCTGGCATATGATCTGATGCCACCTGGGCTTTCCCTGCACATTCAGGATGCCCTGGAAGCGAAAGACCGGATTCCTGGGCTTCGTCTCATAGAGCATCCGGCGGAACGTCTCGAGGACATCTTCACCCAGCAGGGCGAGGAACTCCTGATCCTGCTCCGGATCC
>CANRGP010000013.1 GCA_947630085.1 uncultured Lachnospiraceae bacterium | reverse complement strand
CACAGCGATCTGATGAGCAAGAGAGCTGCAATCGGAATGGAGATCACTCCATTTGGACTGCGGTTAGGTTACTATTGCCATTTTCGCTGTTCAGAGAAGCCTCCATTCCCCAAAGAGCGAATGGATGTTTTTTCATGAAATTAAGGATTCGTTATGATGAGACGGTTCAGACTCTAAATCTGGACGAAAAAGCAACAGAACAGCTGTGGGTCAGCCTGTCCCTTGAAAGTAAAGGGCTTTCCAACAGCGAAAAGGAACAAAAGATTCAGGAGGCGTTTGATATCCAGTACAACCATCCTGAATACAACAGCTGGCACAAGTTCGACAGGCATCGTGGCTATTCCAAAGCACAGTCCTCCGTTGATGATGACGAGGATGATAATGAGGCATCTGAGCCTTTGATGCGTGAAGTTGCCGATGACAGAATCTTCCGCAAGGACGAGCTTGACCGAGCAGAAACGGAAAGCTATGAGGTAACCTGCGGCTGGATATGCAAGGTACTGGTTAAGAAGCCGGAATGGGCTGATGCGTTTATTGCTGTTCGTATGGACGGAGAACCTATCCGGGAATACGCTGTCCAAATCGGTGCTGACGAGAATAACATCACACAGAAATTAAACCGTGCTAAGAAAAAACTTGCTGAAGCCTACAATCCCGGCGAAGTGTGATGCATTTTCGGCACTGGCAACAGTTCTCTTGTTACACTCTCCGTTTTCCAGTAGTCGGAACTATTGTCGTAGAACGTAAAAAAGGGATTCCGGCAGATCGTCCTCAGATAGGCAATCTATCGGAATCCCTTGATTTTAAGGCATTTTATGTGCTTCTAATCCTTGATCCTTGACATCAATACCACACACTCCACGTGCCCGGTCTGCGGGAACATATCGTAGGGATCTGCCTCTGCTGCCCGGTAACCGTACCGCTCGAACACCGCCAGATCCCTTGCCAGCGTCTCGAGGCTGCAGGAGATATATACCACCCGGCGCGGATTCATCTCCGCTACGGTTCGGATGAACTCCTCTGTGCTTCCGCTCCTGGGAGGATCCATGAAAACCACGTCGGCCTTTTCGCCCTGCTCCGCCATCTGGGTCAGAAAACTCCCCGCGTCGTTTTGATAAAACTGGATGTTGCCGACGCCGTTTCTTCTGGCGTTCACACGGGCGTCCCGGACCGCGTCTGCATTTAATTCCACCCCGATCACCCGGCCCGCTTTTGCACTGGCGATGATCCCGATGGTTCCCGTGCCGCAGTATGCGTCGATCACCGTTTCCCGGCCGCTGAGATCCGCCAGCTCTATGGCTTTTCGGTAAAGCCGTTCTGTCTGCACGGGGTTGACCTGATAGAAGGAGCGGCCGGAAATGCGGAAACGGTATCCGCACAGCTCGTCCTCAATATAGCCTTTGCCGTAAAGCACCTTCTCCTTATCTCCCAGTACCATGCTGGTCGAACGGTCATTCTGGTTCTGGATGACCGTGGTGATCTCCGGATGGCGGTCCCGCAGTGCCTTCACAAAATTGTTGCGGGAAGGGAATACCGGAGAAGCCGTTACCAGAACTACCATGATCTCCCCGGTGGCGAAGCCGCGCTTTACCAGCACATGGCGAAGGAGCCCGTACCCGGTATCCTCGTCATAGGTCCGGATCTTAAAGGATCTCGCCAGCTCCCGGACGGTTCCGATGATCTCATCCGCTTTCCGGTCCTCGATCAGACACGACTCCACCGGTATGATCTCATGGCTTCCTTCCCGATATACCCCGGAAATGATCTTGCCCTGCCGGTAGCCGAATACCGCATGGACCTTGTTCCGGTAATGAAATGGCTCCTTCATTCCCACGATCTTGTTCACGCGGCAGAAGCCTCCCAGAAGGCTGTTGGCTTCCTGCTGCTTCTTTTCCAGCTGTCTGCCGTAAGGCAGACTCAGAAGCTGACACCCGCCGCATTTTCCAAAAGCCGGACAGGCCGGCCGTTTCTTTCCTGTTTCGGCTCTCCGGCCCTCACCCGCTGTATCCTGCTCCCTGTTTTTGCCCGTCATCTCATTCTCTCCATTGTATTAAAATAGAATCCTGTTGCATTTTTTGCTGATTTCTGTATAATAAATTCGTGCGCGGCCAGGCCGCGGTCAAAAATCCGTTTCAAAAGGAGCATCTCCATGGATGAAGAATTTTATATAGACCCCATTCTGTACACCGGCCGTCCTGCAGACGTGAGCGGCCGCACTGCCCGCGAGGTCCGCACTTATGACCTTCTGGACCTCCTGGGAATCCCCTATGAACGTCTGGACCATACCGCCGTGTATACCATCGATGCCTGTCATGGGATCGATGCCATGCTGGGGATCCGGATCTGCAAGAATCTTTTTCTGTGCAACGCGCAGAAAACCGATTTTTATCTCCTGATGATGCCCGGAGAGAAAAAGTTCCGGACCGCCGTCCTGTCCAAAGAGATCGGAAGCTCCCGGCTCTCCTTCGCCGATCCGGAATACATGGAGCGCTTTCTTGACATTACCCCGGGCTCGGTCAGCATCCTCGGGCTGATGAATGACACGGAATGCCGCGTCCGCCTGCTGATCGACCGCGATGTGATCCTGGGAAATGAATACATCGGCTGTCACCCGTGCGTCAACACGTCAAGTCTCCGGATCCGCACGTCGGACGTGCTGGAAAAGTTCCTGCCCTATGTAAAGCATCCCTGCACGATTGTCGACCTGTAACAGCATAACATGGTACCCTGCGCTTTGCAACCTGTATATCATAGCAGTAACAGGTTACGGAAACGCAGGGTACGAAAATCCTATATGCCGGAAATCCCCACCGGCCTTGTCGCATGGGCAAGCCAGGTTCTCTCCTCCTCGTCCAGATACGGCGAGATCTTTTCGCGGACCTGTCTGTGATACTCATTTAAATACTCAACGTCCCGCTTCTCCATCATATCCACATCCAGGGCATCCAGATCGATAGGAACAAACGTCAGAAACTCGAACCGCATGAACTGCCCGTATTCATTCTTTTCGGCTTTTCTGCACACAAGCAGATTTTCGGTGCGGATCCCATGGCTCCCCTCGATGTAGATTCCCGGTTCATCCGAACAGATATGGCCTTCCGTAAAGACTGCTCCGTCCATTCTCTCCGGAACGGCCCTGTAGCGAAATCCCACCGGCCTCTCGTGAACGTTCAGGAGGAACCCTACCCCGTGGCCGGTCCCGTGGTTATAGTCGAGCCCCCGCCTCCAGAGCGGTTCTCTCGCCACGTAGTCCAGCGAAGCTCCGCTGCATCCGTAAAGGAACTTCACATGGCCCAGCCGGAGCATACTCATAGCCACCAGCGTAAAATGCTCCCGCTCCTCCTTCGATATGGGGCCCAGGGCCACAGTCCTCGTGATGTCCGTGGTTCCCTCATAATACTGTCCGCCGGAATCCACAAGATAAAGCCCATGCGGTTCAAGAACCGCGTCGGATTCCTCCGTAGCGGAATAATGGCACATCGCAGCATGGGGGCCGTAGGCGGAAATGGTCGTAAAGCTCAGTCCCAGGTTCCCTTCCTGCTGCCTGCGCAGCTCCTCGAGCCTGTCCGATACGCTGATCTCTGTCATGGGTATCCTGCCGATATTCTTTTTCAGCCAGTAAATAAACTTTGTCACCGCCACGCCGTCCTTAATATGGGCGCGGCGCATATTCTCCACCTCCGTCGGGTTCTTCACCGCCTTCGCGGCGGAGGTGGGATTCATCCTGTCGATGATCCGATTGGCGCCCCTTATGCCGTCCACAATGGCGTAATTGGTCACCGCTGTCTCAAGAAGGACATTCTCCCCGTTCAGCTTCCGCACGAACGGATAGATATCGTCATACGGCATCACGGTAACCGAAAGTCCGTCCAGATAGGCCCTCACCCTGTCATCCAGGACCTGCGGGTTAATGAACAGGAAGAAGCGGGACATAGTCACCACGGCATAGGAGAGCACCACGGGATTGCAGGGCACGTCGCCGCCGCGGATGTTGAGAAGCCAGGCGATGTCGTCCATGCCGGTCAGCACATGGACGGTAGCTTTCAGTTCCCTCATCGTTTCGCGAAGTTCCTCAATCTTTTCCGCCGCCGGCCTGCCCGCATACGCCTCGTCCAGGATCCACACGGGCTCGGCCGAAAGGGCGGGACGCTCCTTCCAGATCTCTCCTGCCAGATCCATCTCGCAGCGGACGGAAATATCCCGCTCCTTCAGTTCGTCCGCCAGTTTCTTTCCCATACGGCCGCTGACCACTCTTCCGTCAAATCCCAGGCATCCGCCTTCGGGAACCGCGTCTCTGAGATATTCCTCGATATCCGGGACGCCTTCCTGTCCCATCTTCATCAGGCTGAACCCGCTGCCCTCCAGTTCTCCCGCCGCCTGGACAAAATATCTTCCGTCGGTCCACAGCCTCGCATCGTTCTGCGTGACGACTGCGGTCCCCGCAGAGCCGGTGAATCCGGTCAGATATTGTCTGCATTTAAAGTGCCCGCCAACATATTCCGACAGATGAAAGTCGGCAGTGGGGATCAGATAAGCATCCACTCCCCTCTCCGCCATCTTCCGGCGGAGGAATGTCAGTCTTTCGTTCATGTCTCACCCTCCTCAAACCCTTTTTCTTTGTCCCGGACAAAACTCCCCATGAGAGAAAAAGAGCCGCTGATTCAGCGGCTTTTTCATCGGAGTAACAGGATTTGAACCTGCGACCTCTCGGCCCCCAGCCGAGCGCGCTACCAAACTACGCCATACTCCGTGCCAAATTATTATATCAAAACTTTTCGTTTTTGAAAAGACCTTTTTTAAAGTTTAATTTTATCATGTTTATTGGTGTTTATTCTGAAAACTCATTCAAAACAGGGAAATTATATATCAGTACCTCCCCGTGCGGGTAACACCCGCACGGGGAGACGCCCATTTGTCTCACAGCATTTTCTACTGATAGAAATTGCCGTAAGGATTGCTGTAGCTGTAATTAAGGCTGTTATTGCAGCCGGTCGTATCATAATTGTAGGTATATCCGGTAGGAGTCAGGATCTGCCCGCTGCAGCCGCAGCTGCCGGATCCGGTCGTCGCTCCTGCCACATTGGAACTGCCCTGGCAGGAATTGCAGCAGGAACTGCAGCAGCAGTTGCAGCAGGGATTGCAGCAGCACCCGTTTCCGGTATTCCCGCCGCTTACGCCGCTGTTGTTATTGTTCCCGCAGCAGCATCTTCTGCAGCAGCAGCAGTTGGAGTTCCCGTTATTGTCGGCTGTTCCGCCGCTCACACCGCTGTCATTGTTGTTCCCGCAGGGCCTGCAGAAAATGCGGCACTGCTTGACGCAGCAATAATTTGTGTTCCCGTTTCCCGCGGTCCCGCCGCTCACGCCGCTGTTATTATTATTTCCACAGCAGCCGCATCCACACTGTCTGCATCCGCATCTGTTACATCCAAAACAACTCATATCTGAAATCTCCTTAATTTTTATGTTTGTACTATATCCTATGTATGGATGGGACATTGTGTGAGTATCCTAGTCCTGAAACGGTTCTTTGCACCGCAGGAAAGGAGTCCTTATGAACACGCTGTGGAACGAAACATACTCGATCCCGCGCAGAAAGCATCTGCCGGGAAACCTGTCCTCCGATATTGCCGTCATCGGCGCGGGAATGGCAGGCATTCTTACCGCCTTCTATCTGGCCCGCGAAGGCCGCCAGGTCATCGTGGCGGAGGCTGCGCGGATCACCGGAGGGCAGACTGCGGGAACCACCGCCAAGATCACCTCCCAGCATGGGCTGATCTACCAACGCCTTGTAAAAAATATAGGGGCGGGGGCAGCCCGTCTCTATGCCTCCGCCAACGAGAACGCCCTTTCCGAATACCAAAGGCTGATCCGTGACCGTGACATTTCCTGTGAATTTGAGCGGCTGCCCGCCTATCTTTATTCCTGCAGGAGCAGTCTTGCCATTCAGGATGAGGCGGAGGCCGCCCGTCTGGCAAAAATCCCCGCCTCCCTCACCGGACGCACCGAGCTTCCCTTTTCCGTCAAGGCGGCGGTTCGTTTTCCCGATCAGGCCCAGTTCCACCCGCTCCGTTTTCTCGGGGCCCTGGTTCCCTCCCTGGTGATATATGAAAATACGCCCGTCCTTTCCGTCACGGAGGACGGCTCCTGGCAGATCCTGTCGACACCCCACGGAAGGATACGGGCAAAAGAAGTAGTCTTTGCCTGCCATTACCCCTTCCCCCTGATTCCCGGATTCTATTTCATGAAAATGTACCAGAAACGAAGCTATGTCCTCTCCCTGACCGGAGCTCCGAAGCTGAAGGGGATGTATCTCGGAATCGACCCGGACGGTCTTTCCCTGCGGAGTGCCGGAGACCGTCTTCTTCTGGGCGGGGCAGGGCACCGGACCGGAAAGCTGAAGGGACAGCCTTATCAATCCCTGCGCCGGTCCGCCTCCCGCTTCTTCCCCGGCTCAAAAACCGCGGGCTACTGGTCTGCGCAGGACTGTGTCAGCCTGGACGGTCTCCCCTATATCGGCCGCTTTTCTCCGCGAACTCCCCACTGGTATATCGCCTCCGGGTTCGGCAAGTGGGGAATGAGCACCTCCATGGCCGCGGCCCTTCTGCTGACCGATCTGATCTGCGGCAGAACGTCTCCCTATGAGGCCCTCTTCTCCCCTCACAGGCTCCATATCCGGGCGTCAGCCGGAGAATTCGCCGTTCATTCCGCCGAGTCCGCCAGGGGACTTCTTCTTGGCGCGTCCCCCAGCTCCATGCGCTGTCCCCATATGGGCTGCAAGCTGAACTGGAACTGCGCGGAAAACACCTGGGAATGTCCATGCCACGGATCGCGCTTCGACAGCCAGGGACATCTGTTAAACGGTCCCGCTCAGACATCGCTGTGAGGCTGTATCCCCTGCGCGTGATCGTATGGCACGCTCATAAAACAGGCGCCCCAGACCGCGATCTGATCACGGTTTGGGGCGCCCGCCCATGATTTCCTATATTATTGTGCAGATAGCCCGGTGCTTCCTTACTCATCCAGGGAGTAATTGGGAGCTTCCTTCGTAATGTGAATGTCGTGGGGATGGCTCTCCTTCAGGGCCGCCGCCGAGATCTTCACAAATCTGGCCGTATCCTGAAGCGTCCGGATATCCTTGGCTCCGCAGTATCCCATACCGGATCTCAGGCCGCCCAGCATCTGGAACACCGTATCCTCCACCATACCTTTATAGGCCACCCGGCCTTCCACTCCTTCGGGAACCAGCTTCTTGGCATCCGTCTGGAAGTAGCGGTCCTTGCTTCCGTTCTCCATCGCCGCGATGGAACCCATCCCACGGTAGACCTTATATTTTCTTCCCTGATACAGTTCAAAATCACCCGGGCTCTCGTCGCAGCCCGCAAACATACTTCCCATCATGCAGACGCTTCCGCCCGCGGCAATCGCCTTGGTAATGTCTCCGGAATACTTGATCCCGCCGTCGGCTATAATGGGAATACCGTATTCCTTCGCAACGGCGTAGCAGTCCATGATCGCCGTGATCTGAGGAACGCCGATCCCCGCCACGACGCGGGTCGTGCAGATGGATCCGGGCCCGATGCCCACTTTTACCGCGTCGGCTCCTGCCTCGATCAGAGCCCGTGCCGCATCCCCTGTAGCCACATTGCCCGCGATGATCTGCAGCTCCGGATAAGCCTCGCGGATCATCTTCAAGCAGCGGATCACATTGGCGGAATGTCCGTGGGCGGAATCCAGGACCACCACGTCCACATGGGCATTTACAAGCGCTTCCACACGATCCAGAACATTGGCTGTGATCCCTACCCCCGCGCCGCACAGCAGGCGTCCCTGGGCGTCCTTGGCGGAATTGGGATATTTGATCTGCTTCTCAATATCTTTTATGGTGATCAGGCCCTTCAGGTTGAAATTGTCATCCACAATGGGCAGCTTCTCCACCCTGGCCTTGGCCAGGATATTCTGGGCTTCCATCAGGGTGATCCCCTCTTTGGCCGTCACAAGATTTTCCGATGTCATACACTCACTGATCTTCCGGCTGAAGTCCTTCTCAAATTTCAGATCGCGGTTGGTAATGATCCCGACGAGCTTTCTCCCGTCGGTAACTACAGGAACGCCGGATATCCGGTACTTGCTCATCAAGTCGTCAGCATCCTTCAGCGTGTGCTCCGGGGTGAGGAAAAACGGATCCGTGATCACGCCATTCTCTGAACGCTTTACCTTGTCCACCTCCTCGGCCTGCGCCTCAATGGACATATTCTTGTGGATGATCCCGATGCCTCCCTGCCTGGCCATAGCGATCGCCATACGGTGCTCCGTCACGGTATCCATACCCGCGCTCATCAGAGGGATATTCAGCTTGATCTTCTTGGTCAGGTACGTGGTGACATCCACCTGGTTGGGAATCACTTCGGAATACGCGGGGACCAGAAGCACGTCGTCGAAGGTAATCCCCTCACCGATAATTGCGCCCATAGAAAATTCCTCTCTTTCTGCTGTATTTTACTATATAAGTTCCGGGAATCCGCTTATTAGTCACATAGTCTAACAAACTTTTGCCGTATTGTCAAGCCGAACAGGCGCCGATTTTATTTCACAACCTTGCGCGGCGCACGGAGCCACAGCTGTTCGATGATCTTCTCATTGGGCTCGATCAGGATCTTCAGCGCCCCGCTCGGCCTCATCTGGATCATGCCGTAGACCTTGGCGCCGGGATAGTTAGAAGTGAAATCAAGAACCTTCTCCCCCTGCTTTTCGGCGTCCCTGAGAGCGTCGGAGCCAACGGGGGCCACGATCTCCAGATCGTCCAGACTCCCCTCCCATGCTTTCTTTCTTCTGGATTTTCCGTAGATCTTGTCAATGGTTATCTGCTCGTTGACCACCAGATATTCATATTCCACCTTCAGGAGCGGCAGAATAAAATACCCCGCGGCAAATGCCAGCAGCAGGAAAATAAATCCAAACAGCGGTATTCCGGAAAGCAGGATCCCTACCAGGATCAGGAAGCCGATGGTCACCTTCACCAGAAGCGAATACCACGGATCCCTGCGTTTCACCAGCCACTCAATATATGCGTCATTCATAAATCTTCTCCCTTCTTTGTTCTGCTGACGTTCGTCTCTTCAGCCTCTTTGCGGGACGCGGACCGTCCCTGGCGGGCTGTCTGTAAGAAAGAAAAAGCGGAGGAAACCGTCATGCAAGCATGGCAATTTCCTCCGCACTTATAACACGATCCGTCCGTTCCTGCCGCTTACATCATCCCCATGCCGCCGCCTGCGGGCGCAGCCGGGGTCTCTTCCTTTATATTAGCAACAACGGATTCAGTTGTCAATAACGTAGACGCAACACTTGTCGCATTCTGCAGGGCGCTTCTCGTCACCTTGGCCGGGTCGAGGATGCCTGCCTCGATCATATTCACATACTGCTCCTTATACGCGTCAAAGCCGGTTCCCTCCGGTGATTCCTTAACCTTGTTGACAATGACGGAGCCCTCAAGACCCGCGTTTGCCACAATGTGGAACAGCGGAGATTCCAGGGCCTTCAGAATGATCTTCGCTCCCGTCCTCTCGTCGCCCTCCAGCTTGTCAAGCACCTTGGAAACGTCCTTCATCGCATGGATATAAGCCGAACCGCCGCCTGCGACGATCCCTTCCTCCACTGCCGCTCTGGTGGCCGCAAGAGCGTCCTCCATGCGCAGCTTCGCTTCCTTCATCTCCGTCTCGGTCGCGGCTCCCACGCGGATCACCGCCACGCCGCCGGCCAGCTTCGCCAGCCTCTCCTGCAGCTTCTCGCGGTCAAAGTCGGACGTCGTCTCCTCGATCTGCCCGCGGATCTGGGCAATACGCGCGGAAATGGCTGCCTTGTCGCCCTCGCCGTCTACGATAACGGTGTTCTCCTTCTGGACCTTAACGGACTTCGCGCGGCCCAGCTGCTCGAGAGTCGCCTCCTTCAGGTCAAGCCCCAGCTCCTCGGAGATCACCTGGCCGCCGGTCAGGATCGCGATATCCTGGAGCATCTCCTTCCTTCTGTCACCGTAGCCGGGAGCCTTTACGGCAACCACGTTGAAGGTGCCGCGCAGCTTGTTGACGATCAGGGTGGTCAGGGCCTCGCCCTCCACGTCCTCGGCGATGATCAGAAGTCTGGCGCCGGACTGTACCACCTGCTCCAGAAGAGGAAGGATCTCCTGAATGTTGGATATCTTCTTGTCCGTGATCAGGATATAGGGAGCGTCAAGAACGGCCTCCATCTTATCCATATCCGTGCACATATAAGCGGAAACATAGCCGCGGTCGAACTGCATACCTTCTACCAGATCCAGCTCGGTCTTCATGGTCTTGGATTCCTCGATGGTGATAACGCCGTCTCCGGAGACCTTCTCCATGGCGTCCGCTACCATCTCGCCCACCTCGTCGCTGGAAGCGGAGATAGCCGCAACCCTGGCGATCTGGTCCTTGCCGTTGATCGGCTGGCTCATTCTGGCGATGGCCTCAACAGCCGCATCCGTAGCCTTCTTCATGCCCTTTCTGAGAACGATGGGGTTGGCCCCCGCGGCCAGGTTCTTCATTCCCTCGTTGATCATGGCCTGCGCAAGCACAGTCGCCGTTGTGGTTCCGTCTCCGGCCACATCATTGGTCTTGGTAGCTACTTCCTTAACGAGCTGGGCTCCCATATTTTCAAATGCGTCCTCCAGCTCGATCTCCTTGGCGATGGTCACACCGTCGTTGGTGATCAGCGGAGAGCCGAACGATTTGTCAAGGACAACATTGCGGCCCTTCGGTCCAAGCGTCACGCGGACCGTATCCGCCAGCTGGTTCACGCCGGACTCCAGCGCCTTTCTCGCATCTACACCGAATTTGATCTGTTTTGCCATAATTTCATTCCTCCAGTCTTTCTCTCTGTTTCCGCCGTTACTCGATCACGGCCAGAATATCATTCTGCTTCACGATCACATATTTCTCGTCTTCCACTTCCACCTCAGTGCCGGAATACTTGGAATAAATCACCTTATCGCCGGCCTTCACCTGCATGGTGATCTCCTTGCCGTCCACCACGCCGCCGGGACCAACGGCCACAACCTCCGCCTGCTGCGGTTTCTCCTTCGCCTGTCCGGGAAGAACGATGCCGGACTTGGTAGTCTCCTCAGCTACCAGCTGCTTGAGCACGACTCTGTCAAATAACGGTGTCAGTCTCATATATGATTCCTCCTTGAATAAATATACTTTTCTGGTGTTTCTTGCATTTCCAAGATATGTTATAGCACTGTTTGTTAGCACTGTCAAGGGTCGAGTGCTAATTTTTTATTTTTTTTTCTGTTGCTTCCCCGGGTAAAGTAAAGTATAATTTTTTTTGAATATAAAGTAAAGCGCTGCGCGCAGCAGGCATTCCCTGCATGAAAGGCAAACCTATGAAAAAAGAAAAGAAAAACCAATGGCGCACGGCCAGAAGGATCCTGAGCGCCAATATGCCGATTATGGCCCTTTTTGTCATTATTTATAAGCTGCTGTACTCATTTGTGGTGCAGCCGGCCGGCCAGCTGATATGGGGACTGGCCCTCCGCTTTTCCCCCGTCTCCTATATCACAAACAGCAACATCATGAAACTGTTTACCAGCCCGCTGATCCTGGCCGCCGTAGTCCTTATCGCGCTCGGGCTCGCCCTGTGGACCTTTTTCAATATTGCCGGCATTGTGATCTGCGTACAGTACGGCTACGAGAACCGTCCTCTCCGTCTTTCGCAGCTCTTTCGGGAAAGCCTTGCCTGTACCCTCCGGACGCTTAAACCGGGAAATCTTCCCATCCTGATCTTTTCCGTCCTGATCATTCCGGCTACCCATTTTATCATGACGACCAACTTTATATCCCAGATCGTCATCCCGCAGTATATCGCGGAGGTCATTTACGGCAACCCGCTTTTCCGGATCCTGTTATATGCGCTCACTGCATTCGGCATATTTCTGACCGTCCAGTTTATGTTCATCTTCCAGTATTTTATAACGGAGAAATGCTCCTTCCGGGAGGCGGCCGCCAAAAGCGTCCGGCTGATCCGCGGGCACCGCATCCGGGATTTTCTCCTGCTGGTGTGGTGGAATCTGCGGCTTTACATAATCTATGCGCTCCTCTCCCTGCTCGTCATCGCGATCCTGTTTTTCGCGATAATCTTCATGTCGGGCAGAGGCGCGGGTATGGTGGCGGGAGGCACCCTCACGCTTAAATATGTGGTGGTTCCTCTTCTCCTCTTCGTTATGGAATGTGTGGAAACTTTTGCAAAATACATATTTATCTCCATACTCTATTACCGCCATATCTCGGAGGGATCCGAAGCCCGGGAAACGGACGCATCTGCGGAAGAAGAAAGCGCCGCGGCGCAGGCTTCCTCCGCGGAGATCCACAAAGTGCGGCTGGGAGCCAGACTGTTCATGCCTGTCGTCCTTTCCGCGGTTCTGATCGTGGGCCTGGGATTTTCCTGGCTCATGGGCTCTCTGATCGAAAGCGATTATGGGCGCGGTTTTCTGGACTTTCTGATAGAAAATGAGCCCGAGATCACCTGTCACAGAGGGTACTCCGCAATGGCTCCGGAAAATACCCTTCCCGCCTTTCAGGCGGCCATCGACTGCAAAAGCCAGTATGCGGAGCTGGATGTGCAGCAGACCAGTGACGGCGTGGTCGTCGTCACCCATGACACCAATCTGAAGCGCTGTACCGGAGCAAACGTGAACATCTATGACATCACCTGGGACGAACTTCAGAAGCTTGACGCCGGCTCCTATTTCTCTCCCGAATTTGCCGGGACCAGGATCCCGAGCCTGGACCAGGTCATCAAACTGTGCCAGGGAAAGATCAAGCTGAATATCGAGATCAAAAACAACGGCCACTCTCCCAGTCTGGAGGCGGATACCGTCCGGATCATCCGGGAAAACGGATTTGAGGATCAGGGCGTGATCACGTCGCTCTCCTACGATTCGTTAACGAAAGTCAAGGAGATCGCTCCGGAGCTCAAAACCGGCTATATCCTCGCGGTAGGCGCGGGCAATTACTACGATCTTCCCGCGGCGGACTTCTTCAGCGTCGAGACCACGTTCGTCACGCAGAGTATGGTAGACGCCATTCATATGCGGGGAAAGGAGGTCCATGTATGGACCGTGGACCGGGAAAGCGACGCGGACAATATGATCAGTCTGGAGGTAGACAATATCATCACCGGAAAGCCCGATATGGTCCGGGAGCAGATCCATCTTGACCGGGATATGATCCTTGATATCCTGACCGCGGAAAACAGCTGGGAGGATCTGTCCAGGTACTTCTCGGAAAATGCCTATAGCACGCTCTCCCAGATCTATCAGCCTCAGGAGGAGGAGCCCGAGGTATCCGATCTGGAAGACCTCCTGAATGAAGCATAACGGTTTTTGAAAATTTTATGTGTATATGCCTTTCTTTTTTTCGGAAAAGGTATTACAATAGGAAAAGAATTTCTGTTAAGAAAGGGGTCTGTCATTATGGCAAAGAAAAAACTGGGCAAGTTCCTTGCCTTCGCTGTTGTCGCCGGCGTCGCGGCTGCCGCTGTATCCTACCTTCTGAAATACCTTTCATTCAGCCGTGAACTGGATGAGGACTTCCACGATTTCGACGGTGATTTTGATGATGAATTTGAAGATGAAACGGAGGAATCCCCGAAACGTACCTATATCCGCATTTCACTGGATACCACCGGAGCCTGTGAGGCATTCCGGGGCGCGGCTTCCAAAGCGGTATCCGCCGCAAAGAGCACCGCGGATCTCGTAAAGGACAAGGTCCGGTCCGCTGCCGACAAGGCCCGCGCCAAGAAGGATTCTCTTCCCGAAACCGCGGAGGAGGCCGCCAGAGTATTTGAAGCGGCCGCTCAAGGATCCGAAGCGGCCGCTCCCGCCGGAGAAGCCGCCGAGAAGACCGCTCCCGCTGAAGAAGCCGCAGATACGGCTGCCACTACCATCGAGGAAGACCTGGAGGAAGCCTGACCGCACAAAAAAGATCGTGCGGCCGTTACGGCCGCACGCGGCACGGGAGCCCCGCAAGACGGGGCTCCCGTTTTATTGCCAGAGGATCAGATTCTGAAACCAGATCTCCTCCGAAGAATTCTTCTCCACCGAATAGACGTGTCCGCTCTCCTGGTTGGAGGGAAGCTGATAGACTTCCCTCTCATTGTCATAGATCCATCTGTCGTCAAACACGATCTTTCCGTCCGAAAGCGTCATATTCCATGTGGCCGTCTCTCCCTCCCTGTCGGTCGTGCTGTACAGCACCTCTCCATCCATTCGGTTGTTCTTAAAAATCCCTTCCCGGTATACATTCTGATTGTCCTCATCGGAGACCTCCAGATAACGGTATCCGATGGTCCCTTCACCATTCATCACTCCGTTTTCCCAATGTCCTACCGCATAATCATATCGCGGATAGTCAATATCAATAAGGTGGATCGCCGCACATTCTCCCTCCGGGGCCCCGTCCTTGAAGTTTCCCCAGAACGCGAGAGCCTGCTGCTTCAGAACAACGCCCTCCCCTTCTATTTCCTGGTGCAGCTCCCCGTTTCGGTAAAGATACAGGGTCCCTTCCGTGGTTTCACTGTAGAGTTCTTCTATTTCCCGGGAGTGGGCAAGCATAAGCGTCCCCGCCTCCTCCAGGCGGTTCTGGCTCAGATCCTCCGCAAGTTCGTCGAGGATCTCCTTCTGCTTTTCGGAAAGCTGGGGCACCCAGTTTTCCGCAGCGATCCTCTCATTCACTCTCCGGGCGGCTTCCCGCTCCGCCGCGGCGCTCACCTGTTTCTCATAGGTCTCAAGCACATAGTCGGCTAATTTCTTTTCCATCTCAAAATACGCCTGCCCCTGGCTCTGCTTCTGCTGCCGTCCGTCTCCGGGATCCGCTGTCAGAAGCGCTGCTCCCGCTCCCGCCAAAGCCGCTCCCGCAAGACACAGAACCCCGGCCCAGACCCGGAAGCGGATCTCGCGCCCGAATACCGCCGACAGTTTATTCTTTATTTCTTTCACGTTGATCTTTTTCAAATCAGCTGTTCCTCTCCTTCTTCACACCAGGCGCAGCGCAGCCTTTCCGCTCCGCGAACAATATCGGAAGCGCTCACATTGGCATATCCCAGCATCACCGTAGACTGATAGCGGCCGTCCCCGGAGGGTCGTCCGGGATCCGTTCCGGCAGGCTGCCTCATTCCGGAAATCAAACAGTCCGACAGCGGATAGACAGCCACTCCCGACCGTTTTGCCTGTTCCACGAGCCAGCCTTCCGGGCGGCCTCTTAAGTCTTTGATCAGAACATGAAGCCCCGCATATTCCCCGCTGATCCGGAAACGCGGTCCGAGCTTCCGGAGTTCTCCCAGAAGCGTATCATGCTTGCTTTTGTATATTGCCCTCATCCGGTTCAGATGCCTCTCGTAGGATCCCTGCCCGAGAAAGCGGAGCAGAACCTCCTGGTCGATCCGGGATACCGTAGACGCATAAAAATGCAGATTCTCCCGGTACGCGGCCAGCAGAGGATCGGGGAGCACCATATAGCCCACACGTATAGCGGGCGCGATGGATTTTGAGAAAGTTCCCATATATATGACACGGCCGTTTCCGTCCATCCCCTGAAGCGCCGGAACCGGCTTGCCTTTATAGCGGAATTCGCTGTCGTAATCGTCCTCGATCAGATACCGTCCTTCTTTCCTGACGGCCCACGCCAGAAGCTCCTGACGGCGTTTTACCGGCATGACGATCCCGAGCGGGTACTGGTGGGAGGGCATCACGTAGGCGATATCCGCCCCGCTTTTTTCCAGAAGCTCCGCATTCATCCCGTACCGGTCCATTTCCACCGGCTCCACAGCATATCCCAGACTGCTCAGCACCCGGTATGCCTGCCGGTACGTGGGATTCTCCATGGCAATGGTCCTTTCCCTGCCAAGCAGGAGCGATAAAAGCATCAGAAGGTATTCGCTTCCCGCCCCTATGACGATCTGATCGCGGCGGCAGTCCACGGCCCGGGCTGACCGGAGATATGACCGGATGGCCTCCCGCAGCTTTGCCTCTCCCTGCGGCGAACCGGCCAGAAATATCTCCTTATTGTCGCCGCCAAGCACCTCCTTTGTCAGCTTTCGCCACGTAGCGTAGGGAAAGTGGCTCAGGTCGATCCCCCTGGGAGAAAAGTCGATATCCGCCTCCGGCTTTGCGGGCTCGTCCCAGATCACCGGATGCGGATCCTGTCTCAGCGTGAAAATGTCCTCCACCTTCTGAACGAAATATCCCCGATACGGAGACGGTTCGATGTACCCCTCCGCCGTCAGCTGTTCATAGGCCATCTGCGTGGTGGAGCGGCTGACCCGCAGGTGGTCGGCCAGCGCGCGCGTAGACGGAAGCCTCGTTCCCTCCGCCAGATTTCCCCGCCGGATCTCCTCTTTAATAAATTCATAGATCTGCCCGTACATTGGCTGCTTCAGATCAGGCTGCAGCGGGATCGTCAAATCCATGTCGTTCTCCTTCCGGTTTCCCAATGAGAGAAACAAAAAGGCTGAGCCGCAGCCTTCGCGTTTCAGCCTTTGTATTTGCCGCATCTATTTCTCCAGTTTGAATGAACTCTTTAGGGATACGATCCGGTTGAATACCGGCGCCTCCTCCGTGCTGTCCTTGCTGTCCACGCAGAAATAGCCGCTGCGCATGAACTGGAAGCTGTCGTACGCCTTCGCGCTCTTTAACGCGGGTTCCACATAGCAGTTTTTAAGCACCGTCAGGGAATTGGGATTCAGGTTCAGGGTTCCGTCGGCATTCAGCTTTCCCTTCTCCTCATCCACAATGTTCTCATAGAGGCGGCACTCCACCTTCTCCGCCGTGTCCGCGGCTACCCAGTGGATGGTCCCTTTCACCTTCCGCCCGGTAAACCCGGATCCGCTCTTCGTTTCCGGGTCATAGGTGGCATGAACCACGCTCACCCTGCCGTTTTCGTCCTTCTCGCAGCCGGTACAGGTCACGAAGTAGGCTCCGAAAAGCCTGACCTCATTTCCCGGGAAAAGGCGGAAGTATTTCTTCGGCGGCTCCTCCATGAAATCCTCTCTCTCGATATAAAGCTCTCGGGAAAACGGAACCTGGCGGGACCCCAGTTCTTCATTCTCCGTATTGTTCGGAACGGTGAGCATCTCGGTCTGTCCCTCCGGATAGTTGTCGATGACCAGCTTCACCGGATCCAGGACCGCCATCATGCGGGGCCTTTTAAGCTTCAGATCCTCCCGGATACAATACTCCAGAAGCGCATAGTCCACGGAGCTGTTGGCCTTGGCCACGCCCACCAGCTCGACAAATTTCTGAATGGACTCCGGCGTGTAGCCTCTCCGCCGCAAGGCAGCGATAGATACCAGGCGCGGATCGTCCCAGCCGTCCACGATCCCATCCTCCACCAGCTTCTTGATGTAGCGCTTTCCGGTAACCACATTGGTCAGATACAGCTTGGCAAACTCGATCTGCCTGGGCGGGTTCTCAAATTCGCACTCCCGGACCACCCAGTCGTACAGCGGTCTGTGATCCTCAAATTCCAGCGTACAGATGGAATGGGTGATATGCTCAATGGCGTCCTCGATGGGATGAGCAAAATCATACATCGGATAAATGCACCATTTATCCCCCGTATTGTGATGCGTCATATGGGCCACCCGATAAATGACCGGATCGCGCATATTGATATTGGAGCTCGCCATATCGATCTTGGCGCGCAGGACCTTTTCCCCGTCGGCGTATCTGCCTTCCCTCATCTCCTCAAAAAGCTTCAGGTTCTCCTCCACGCTGCGGTTCCGGTAAGGGCTCTCCCTGCCGGGCGTCGTAAAATCGCCGCGGTACTCCTTGATCTCATCGGCGCTCAAATCGCAGACAAATGCCTTGCCTTTCCTGATCAGAAGCACGGCGCATTCATACATGGTCTCGAAATAATCCGATGCGAAGAACAGCCTGTCCTCAAAGTCGGCGCCGAGCCAGCGCACATCTTCAATAATGGACTCCACAAACTCGGTTCTCTCCTTCGTCGGATTCGTATCGTCAAAACGAAAGTTGAATTTGCCGCCGTATTTCTTTGCCAGGCCGTAATTTAAAAGGATCGATTTGGCATGGCCGATATGCAGGTATCCGTTGGGCTCCGGCGGGAACCGGGTCTGGACATGGTCATAGACGCCCTCCGCAAGATCCTTCTCGATCTCCTGCTCGATAAAGTTCTTTGAAACTCCTTCCGATTCAACAGCGGCTTCTACAGGTTTTTCCATAATGCTCCTCCAGCAATTCATCGTGTCATTCCTTCCGATAATAGGTTATCATAACACATTTTCCGCCGGTTGGAAAGAGGTATTATAAAATTCCGGCCGCCCGCTTCCCAAAATGGTCTGTACTTAGAGCATACTCAAGACATTTTTCGTTCAGTGCCGGATCATATTTTCGACAAATATGCCGTAACCTCGTGTACTGTCCTGGATAAAAACATGGGTTACAGCCCCGATCAGCTTCCCGTCCTGAAGGATCGGACTGCCGCTCATCCCCTGCACGATCCCCCCGGTCAGTTCCAGAAGCTCCGGATCGGTAACCCGGATAACCAGGCTTTTATTGGTATGGGAAGTCGAGTAATCCACCTTCTCGATCTCGATCTCATAATCCCGGATCTGTCCGGAAACACCGCTCCGGAGATAGGCTTTTCCCTTATGTGTATCCTGACGGTAACCTACCTCCACGGCCTCTCCTTCAAGGGCGTCCCGGAAGCGCTGGTTGGCGGTTCCGAAGATTCCTTCCCCCGTGTTGGATTCCACGGTTCCCAGAAGGGACCCCGGCCCGTAATAGATGATCCCGGACATAACGCCCGGACTCCCGGATGCTCCCTTCTCGATTCCCACGATCTGGGTATCAAACAGGTTCCCGTCGCTGATCTCCACAATTTCCCCGGTATCCGCATCGCTGATGCCGTGCCCCAGCGCGCCGAATCTGCCGTTCAGATCCAGATATGTGACGGTTCCGATCCCCTGGGTATCGCTTCGCACCCAGACGCCAAGTTTGCTCTCCCCGTCCTGCGTCAAAGTAGGATGAAGTGAGATCTGCATCTCCTCATCACCCCTGCGGACCGTCAGAAGCGCATCCTGTCCGTTCAGCCCCGCCACCTCCCGCGCCAGTTCTTCCTTTGTCGCGAGCGGTACGCCGTTGATGCTCTCAATGTAATCTCCGGACTGCAGAAGTCCTTCCGCAGGTTCCACCGTAAGGCCGCTCTGATCCACCAGCTCACCTGTTCCGATGACCATGACGCCATCCGACTTCAGATAGATCCCTACCGGCGCGCCGCAGGGGACCGCGTACTGTGTGTCCACCACGTCCACCTGGATTTCTTTCATCCGGATCAGGCCAAACAGGTTCAGGCCGATCTGATAGCTGCCCTGGCTCCTTCCGTAAAGATAGACCGGTTCCTGACGGCGGATCGTGATCTGATCCGACGGAATGTTGGAGCCGTTTCCCAGCGCCACCTCCTCGCTCTCGCTCTGCAGGATAAATTTGCCGGGGAGGGAAAATGTAAAAGATTCCTCCTGATCCAGAACAATATTCAAACGATCAGGAACCGCGTGTTCCACATAATACCAGGAATACGCAGCCGTAAACAGCAGGGCGGCCCAGAATACCCGGATCAGCCATCTGCGATATATGCTTTTTCTCAACGCAGCACACCTCCTCTTGCTTTTCGTTTTCGTATTTCCCTCCTAGTATGTGTCGCGTTATGGAAAACACTCTGTTATTTTTTAGTTGTCACTTTTTAACTGATATGATAAACTGAAATAAGAATTTTACATGAGAGGCGATTGACATGAAACGTACTTCCACTAAAAACTTCTGGGTCCTTCTTCTTCTGGTTCTTTCCGGAATCGTACTGGGCGGATTCATAGGCAGCCTGACGACAGGAGTTCCCGCTCTTTCCTGGCTGAATTTCGGCCAGGCTTTCGGCCTGGACAATCCTCTTGTCCTGAACCTGGGAATCCTTGTGATCACATTCGGATTAACCATCCGCATCACCATGGCAAGCATCATCGGCGTCGCTCTTGCCATTCTGATCTGGCGCTGCTTATAATCATAGTATCGCCGCATTTGTTCTTCTATATACCGATCGTTATGTTACTAAAAATCAGGAGCTTCCGGCAGATGCCGCATTTCGCGCCGCATCCGCCAAAGGCTCCTGATCGTTTTTTGTTTCATTTTGATCTTAAATATTTTCTTCTGATCTTAAAAAATCTGCTTTTTCTCCCCGGTCCGTTTTTTTCTGGGAATCGGCCAGCTCCTTCATCTCCCGCGCGTTTTCATATACGGCGGGAGTGATCCTGGCTCCTCCCAGGAGCCTGGCAAGTTCTCCCACCATTTCCTCCTGGTCCAGCATCCGTATCTGTGTGGATGTGCTTCCCTCGGACGCGGCTTTCGCGATCTCAAAATGCCTGTCCGCCATTGCCGCGATCTGAGGAAGATGGGTGATGCAGATGACCTGCCTCCTGCCGGCGATATATGCCAGCTTTTCCGATACCTTCTGGGCCGTTCTTCCGCTGATCCCCGCGTCGATCTCATCGAATATCAGGGTCGGGATATGATCCGTATCCGCAAGAACCGCCTTAATGGCCAGCATGATCCGCGAAAGCTCTCCTCCGGAAGCCACCGTCCCCAGCGGGCGCAGCGGAAGTCCGGGATTGGTAGAGATCAGGAATTCCGCTTCATCGTATCCCTGCGCCGTGTACTGAGCGGTTCTGGAAAACTCCATCGTAAAGCGCACATCGATGAAATTCAGATCGGAAAGCGCATCTCTGATCTTTTCCGTCAGCACCTCCGCCGCCTGCTTTCGCACCTCCGAAAGGCGCCGGCACAGTTCATCCAGGCACCTCTCCTTCTCCTCATATTCGTGCCGGAGCTCCTGCTTCAGCGCGTCAAAATTTTCCAGTTCATCCAGGCGGGCCTTCTTCTCGCCCAGGCTTTCCAGGACCCGGGCCGTCGTGCCCCCGTATTTGGCCTGGAGACCGTGGATCTGATCCAGCCTCTCCTCCGTCCTTCTGAACCTGTCCTCGTCAAACGTCAGGTCGTCCATATATTCGCTCATGCTCCGCAGAACATCGCTTACAATGGCCTCCGCATCCATCAGCTGCCCATGCAGGACTTCCAGTCCCTCGTCATACCGGGACGCCTGAGACACGTCCCGCATAGCCTGTCCCATCTGATCTCCGTCCAGAGCCCGGTACGCCGAGGAAAGGCTCTCCATGATCTTCTGGGAATGCTGCATCCTCCGGTAATCCGCCGAAAGCTCCTCCTCCTCGCCTTCCCGCAGCTTTGCCTGTTCGATCTCGCGTATCTCATAGCGCAGGAAATCCGCCTCCCTCGCCCGCGATTCCCGGTCGGAATCCATTCCGCCGAGCTTCTCTTCAAGCTCCCGGTACTGCCCGTAAACACGGCGGATCTCTTCTTTTAACGGAGCTGTTCCGGATTTGGCATAAGAGTCCAGAATTTCAAGATGTTTTGATTTATACAGAAGCGACTGATGCTCATGCTGTCCGTGAATATCGATCAGGCGGCCCGTGATCTCGCGGAGCCGTCCCGCCGTGACCGTCTCGTCGTTGACCTTGCTGATGCTTCTCGCGGACATGATCCGCCGGGATATGACCAGGATCCCGTCCTCGTCCGGCTCCGCCCCCAGCTCCTTCAGTTCCTGCCTGCGTTCGGGGTCATCCACACTGAAGACCAGCTCTATATAGGCGGAGTCCGCTCCCTGCCGGATCACGTCCCTCGCCGCCTTTCCGCCGAGCGCCATGTTGACCGATCCTATGATGATCGACTTTCCGGCGCCCGTCTCCCCCGTCAATATGTTAAGCCCCTCCGAAAACGAAACCTCCGCCTTTTCGATCAGGGCCAGGTTTTTCACCCGTAAATCAAGCAGCATAAGACCACCTCCCTCAGGCAATCAGCTTATGTATCTTTTCCATGACAAGGATCGTATCGTCCACACTCCTTACGGCGCACAGGATCGTATCGTCCCCCGCGATGCAGCCCACGATCTCATGGAAATGAATGGCATCCAGCGCCGCTGCCACCGCCATCGCCATTCCGGACACCGTCTTGACTACAAGGATATTCTGAGCCATATCCATGGAGACAAAGCCGTCCCGCAAAATGCGGATATATTTATCGTTAAATGTCTCCTGCGTGTGCAGGATCGCATAGCGCTGCCTGCCGTTTTCGGCGGGGACCTTGCTTAAACGGAGCTCCCGGATATCCCGTGAGACAGTGGCCTGCGTCACTCCAAATCCCGCCTGGTTCAGGCGCTCCGCCAGCTCCTCCTGCGTCTCGATCTCATATTTTCCGATCAGCTCCACGATCTTGCTGTGTCTCTCCGTCTTCATCCCTCACACCGCCTCCTGACTGTCGTCTCTCTGCGAAAAGCTTCTTCCCGCCATTCTGCTGCGCAGATTATCCACGAAGGAAATCTCCTTCAGCTTCACCATCACCGTCTCCACCGGCGAGGGCGCAGCGAGAAGGATATCGCCCACCTTCAGGCTGTACGCCGCTCCCCCGTCAAATACCGCGGCCTGCGCTCCGTCGTCGTCTCCAAGGATCCGGATCTCTATGCGGTCCTCCGCGGGAAACACGATGCTTCTTCCGTTCAGCTCATGAGAACATACCGGCGTCAGAATGGTCATCCGGGCCGCAGGAGCCACAATGGGGCCTCACGCCGACATATTGTAGGCCGTAGAACCGGTAGGCGTGGCCACGATCATGCCGTCGGCCCGGTAGCGGCTCAGCGGGGCGCCGTTGACCGACACGCTCAGATCCAGAAGCTTCGGCATCTCTCTTCTCGTGATCAGGATCTCATTGAGCGCGATATCCTCCGCGGTCATCTCTCCGTCCCGGAAAACGCTCCCCCTGAGCATCATGCGTCTTTCCAGCTGAAAACGATCCGCCATCAGATCGTCCAGCATACCGGTCACCTCTTTTGGTTCCCGGCTCCCGATCTGGGTCAGATATCCGAGGCTTCCCATATTGACGCCGATCATGGGAAGGTGCAGGGCGGCCAGATCCCTTGCCGCGCGGATCAGTGTTCCGTCGCCGCCCAAAGTGATCACGCACTCCGTTCCCGCCGGGACATGAGCGGCTTCTTCCTTTCCCCGGACGGTGCACACGCATCCCCGCTCCGCCAGATATGCGCGGATCTGCTCCGCCATCTCCCCGGTCCCTTTTCTCAGGGGATTCCATATCAGATAAAAATGCTTCATGAAATCAGTCCTCTGTCTGCTTCTGCAATGTTCGATGGGCATCTTCTACCACGCGGGCCGGGTCTGAACAGCTTCTCCCCGCCTCTTCCGTCTCCGCGGCGCCGCCTGCCGACGGTCCCTTTTGCAGATACAAAAGATATTCAATATTGCCTTCCGGCCCCCGTATCGGGGAAAAATCCAGGCCAAGGGGTACAAATCCGATGCTCTGCGCATAGGACATGACCATATCGATCACCTCAAGATGCGTCCTCCTGTCCCTGACCACGCCCTTCTTTCCCACCTTTTCCCGGCCTGCCTCAAACTGGGGCTTTATCAGGCAGACGACTCTTCCGCCCTCTTCCAGAAGCTCCCGGACCGGCCCCAGCACCTTGGTCAGGGAAATGAACGACACATCAACGGACGCGAAGCCGATCACATCCCCGACGTCGGCCGGGGTCACGTACCGGATGTTGGTCCGTTCCATGCAGATCACCCGCTCGTCCTCCCGGAGCTTCCAGGCCAGCTGCCCATGCCCCACATCCACGGCATAAACCTTTCCGGCCCCGTTCTGGAGCATACAGTCGGTAAATCCCCCGGTCGAAGCTCCCACGTCCATGCAGATCTTATCCTTCACGTCAACGCCGAACACATTCATCGCCTTTTCAAGCTTCAGCCCTCCCCGGCTCACGTAAGGGAGCGTGCTTCCTCTCACCTCGATCCGGGCGGTGTCATCAAAAACCGCGCCGGCCTTGTCCTCCTTCTGTCCGTTTACATAGACGATGCCCGACATGATGATCGCTTTTGCCTTTTCCCTGGAAGACGCCAGGGCGCGGTTGACCAGTAGCACATCAAGTCGTTCCTTCATCCGTATTCCCGCTCCCTTCTTCAAGATCAAACTCTTTTTTCATCCTCCGGATGATGGAATCGCTGTCGATCCCCAGCATCTCGCGCAGGAGAGACACATTTCCGTGTTCGATATACGCATCCGGAAGAGCCACATTCAGCACACGGATCCCCGGATTATTCTTCTGCACATAGGCGGTGACCTCCAGGCCGAAGCCGCCCCTGAGAACATTTTCCTCCAGCGTCACCAGGCAGTCGTGCCGTCTTCCGAGGCTGTCCACCAGATCATAGTCTACCGGCTTGATGAACCGGGCATTTGCCAATGTAACCCTGTAACCTTCTTCTTTCAGCTTTGTGCGGATATGCTCGGCGGTGCTTACCATGCTTCCCGCCGCCAGGAGCGCGATCCTCGGCTTGTCCCCGAAGTACCTTCCGCCCTCGTCGAACAGGATCTCTCCCTTTCCGTATTCTATGGGAGAATCAAATTCCTTCAGCCCGCGATAGGCCATGCCCCTGGGATAGCGGACCGCAACCGGCGCTCCGAATCCCACGGCGAATTCCAGCTCCCTGCGCAGCTCCCAGAGATTTTTGGGAGCCAGCACCGTCATATTGGGGATGGAAGTCAGGTACGAAAGGTCAAAGATCCCCTGGTGCGTCTCCCCGTCGCTCCCCACGATCCCCGCCCGGTCTACGGCAAACACCACCGGGAGGTTCTGCAGGCATACGTCGTGCAGGATCTGGTCATAAGCCCGCTGCAGAAACGACGAATACACGGCGACGACCGGAAGAAGCCCTCCCGCAGCCATTCCCGCCGCGCTGGTAACCGCGTGCTGCTCCGCGATGCCCACGTCAAAGAAACGTTCCGGGAACTTTTTGCGGAAGCGGTTAAGCCCGGTTCCGTCCGGCATAGCCGCGGTCACCGCCACGATCCTGTCGTTCTTCTCGGCAAGCCGGCAAAGCTCTCTGGAAAAAATATCGGTGTAGGACGGATATTTCTTTTCCTTCAGCGGCTTCCCCGTGACGACGTCAAAGGGCTCCACTCCGTGAAAGCGTTCCGGATTCTTCTCCGCCGGGGCATAGCCCTTTCCCTTTCTGGTCAGCACATGGACAAGGACCGCGTGGTTCAGCTTCTTCGCCTCCTTCAGGATCTTGCACAGCTGCTTCATATCGTGGCCGTCCACGGGCCCCAGATATGTGATCCCCATATCCTCAAACAGCATACCGGGAAGGATCAGCTGCTTGATCCCCTGCTTGGTCCGGCTGATCCTGTTGATGAGCTTGGGCCCCGCAACCGGGATCTTCTCCAGAAAGCCGGTCACGTTCTTTTTAAGGTCGTTATAGCCCTCCCCCGTCCGGATCCCGCTCAGATAGCGGGACATCCCTCCTACGTTTTCGGAAATGGACATCTCATTGTCGTTGAGTATGATGATGAAATTCCGGCTGATCCGGGCGGCATTGTTGAGCGCTTCATAGGCCATACCGCCCGTCAGGGCGCCGTCCCCGATGACCGACACGATAAAATGATCCTCCCCCAGCAGATCCCTGGCCTGGGCCATACCGAGCCCGGCGGATATGGAGGTGGAGCTGTGTCCGGTGTTGAACGAATCATATGGGCTTTCTTTTGTTTTGGGGAAACCGCTGATTCCTCCAAGCTGCCGAAGCTCATCAAACGCATCCTTCCGGCCGCTCAGGATCTTGTGCGTATAAGACTGGTGCCCCACGTCCCAGATGACCTTGTCGCGGGGCAGATCAAAGGTAAGGAAAATCGCCATGGTCAGTTCCACCACTCCCAGGTTGGAGGCCAGATGGCCGCCCCGGACACTGGTCTTTTCCACCAGGAACTGCCTGATCTCCGAAGCAAGCGCTTCCAGCTCATCCCTGCTCAGTCCCTTGATATCCTCGGGTCCGTTTATCCGTTCCAGCATAATCGTATCGTCCTTTATTTTTGTTGCGGTTGAGAACCATGACCTACTTCTCTCTGGTCATCAGAAGATCGATCAGCCCTGCCACCGTCCCATGGGATCCGGGCAGTCCCTCCAGGATCGAGACCGCCTCCGCAGACAGAGCCTCCACGTCCTTCACGGCGCGTTCCATACCGTATAATGTCACATACGTGGTCTTATGATTCTTCTCGTCGCTGAATACCGGCTTCCCAAGCACCTGGCTGGTGCCGGTCACATCCAGGATATCGTCGCGGATCTGGAACGCCGTCCCTACGCAGGAGGCCATCCTCTCCACCGTGCTCACCTGTCCCTCATCGGCTCCCGCCAGGAGAGCCCCGATCATCATGGGAGCCTCCAGGAGCGCTCCCGTCTTTAAGCGGTAGATAAAATCGAGCTGCTGCCCGGAAAGGCTCTTCCCCGTCATCACCACGTCGGCTGTCTGTCCGCCGATCATACCGTAAATTCCCGTCTTCCGCGCCAGGATCTCCATGCTTTGGGAGACTCTGTCCGGCCTGTCCGTCATGGAAAACGCTTTCGACGCCGTCTCAAAGGCATATACGGCCAGGGCATCCCCCGCAAGCACCGCCAGGTCATAGCCGTACTTTACCCATGTGGTAGGAAGTCCGCGGCGGAGCTCGTCGTTATCCATACAGGGAAGATCGTCATGGATCAGGGAAAATGTGTGGATCATCTCCACTGCCGCCATAAACGGTTCCTCCACCTTTCCCGTCCCGCCGAACATCCGGTAGATCTCCCTCAAAAAGAGGGGACGCAGCCTTTTTCCTCCCGCCCTCACACTGTAATTCATAGCGGAAATCACATCCTTCTGCCATCCTTCTTCCGGAGGCAGATAGGAATCGATGACCCGGTCCGTCTCCGAGACGGCCCCGGCCAGCCATTGTTTAAAATTCATCTTCCGATCCTTCTCCTGCCAGTACGGTGATTTTTTGCTCCACCCTGTCGATCCTTCCGGAGCACTCCTTCACAAGCTGTATTCCCTGCTCATACAGAGAGAACGTCTCCTCCAGGGAGATATTCCGGTCTTCCATCTGTTCGACGATCTGCTCCAGCCTCTCCAATGACTCCTCAATGCTCATCTCTCCCGCCGTACCCTCCGGCAGTTTTTCTTCCTCCAACACGATCCCTCCGCTCTATCCGTGATCTGCTTTGCTCTTCCGGCGGCGGACATCTGCCGCCGGGACAGGCTGTTACGGAGACAGCGCATCCGTCCGGGGAACGGAAAGCGCTTCTCTCCGGATCTGCTCCGCCCGGGCGCGGACTGTCCCGTCCGCCAGGCGGACATAAAAGCTCCCGCCCTCATTTATCTTTTCTACACTGTCTAGGGCCCTGCCGTCCCCGTCCGAGACAAAGCCGAAGCCCCCGCTCAGCCGTTTTACCGGCGAAAGCCCGTCCAGCCTTCCGCCCGCCAGCGCCAGACGGTGCCTGGCCTGCATGAGCCTGTCCTTTAGGATCTGGCGGATCTTCTCCTGAACGTCTTCCAGCTGCTGCCTCCTGTCGCGGATCAGCCGCTCCGGCTGGTACATTTTCAGCTTTATTTTATATTGTTCCACGCGGTAACGTTTGCGTTCCACGCTTCTCTCCATACCGCGGACCAGCGCCTGCCGGATCACGGCAAGCCGCTCTTCAAACTGCCGGTAGTCAAAGACGGCAAGCTCCGCGGCGGCCGACGGCGTGGGGGCCCGAAGGTCCGCGACAAAATCCGCAATGGTCACGTCCGTCTCATGCCCGACCGCCGATATGACCGGTGTTCGGCAGTCAAATATCGCCTGGGCCACTATCTCCTCATTGAAGGCCCACAGATCCTCGATGGAGCCTCCGCCCCTTCCGACGATGATCACGTCCAGGTTCATGGCGTCCAGCGTCTGTATCCCCCGAACGATGCTGTATTTGGCGTTCTCCCCCTGTACCAGAGCCGGATACAGGATCAGCCGGACATACGGATTGCGCCGGGCCGCCACATTCATAATATCGCGTATGGCCGCGCCGGTTTCGGCAGTCACGATCCCTACCCGGGAGGCATATCGGGGGATGGGCCTCTTGTATTCGCCCGCAAACAGCCCCATATCCTCCAGCCTGTCCTTCAGCTTCTGATATCTCTCATACAGATCCCCCACACCGTCGCGGGTGATCTCCTTCGCGTACAGCTGGTAGCGGCCGTCCCGTTCGTAGACATCCACACTTCCGGTCACGATCACCTGCTGCCCCTCCTGGAGCCGGAAAGCAAGTCCGCGCCTCTGTCCGGCAAACATCACCGCGGATAATGTCCCCGTGCCGTCCTTCAGCGTAAAATAAATATGGCCGGAGGTGTGATATTTGCAGTTGGAAACCTCCCCCCGAACCCGGATCCGGTTCAGGAGGAAGTCCTGGACAAACATATTCTTGATATAGGAATTCACCTGAGCTACGGAATAGACACTGGACTGAGCCATATTCCCTCCCGATCTTTATACCAGTTTCGCCAGAATGCCGTTGACAAAAGAGGGGGACTCGTCCTGTCCGAACTTCTTCGCCAGCTCCACCGCTTCGTTGATAGCGACCTTCTCCGGGATCTCGTCATCGTACAGCATCTCATAGACTGCCAGGCGCAAAATAGTCAGATCGACTCTGCCCATCCGCTTCGTCTTCCAGCCCTCCGCCACGCTGTCGATCCTCTCGTCCAGCTCCGGTATCCTGGCGGCTACCTGCTCGGCCTTTTTCACGAGATAGTTCATCTCCTCCATGGTGGCGTCCACCTGATGGACCGTGACGGACTCTCCCTCCGATACGGCTTCGTCCTCTTCCGGCGATTCAAAATACTGTACGAACTGCCCGGCTCTCTCTCCCGCCGGGTAAAAATCTGCACCGAACAGCATCTTAAAGCAATGCTCGCGCAGCTCTCTCCTGGTCATCTAAAGTGTCCTCCCTGGTTCTTCTGGTCTGCATAAGGGCTGCACAACGCACACGGCAGACGCAGCCCCCTCCCGGAAAGCCGCGTCTGCACGGTCAGTGTTCTCCCTGTGTGTTGACTCCGGCGATCCGGATATTCACGTCCAGTACGTTCAGTCCCGTCATGTTCTCGATGGCACTCTTGACTTTATCCTGAACCTTCTCGGAAATCGCCGGTATACTGTAACCGTATTTGATCACCAGGGACAGATCAACGGAAACGTGCTCTTCG
Source organism: uncultured Lachnospiraceae bacterium (assembly GCA_947630085.1). Classification (GTDB taxonomy): domain Bacteria; phylum Bacillota; class Clostridia; order Lachnospirales; family Lachnospiraceae; genus UBA3402. Next base: position 9,367 of record CANRGP010000013.1, on the reverse strand, counting down.
GTCACTTCCACCTTGACACCCTTTGACAGGTTCTTCATCCCCAGCTTGCTGACCCATTCATTGGTGATATTGCCGGCCATGGAATCGACGCCTTCCACCTCCGTTGCGGCAAGTCCCGCAATGATCGCAACCACCTCGTCGGCGATCTGAACCTCGCCGATGGTATCCTTTTCATACACTTTATGAGTACTTCTGCTCTCAGTCTCTGCCACGGCAATAACCTCCTCATGTCCTATGGTAGTCTTATTATAGCAAAAATACTCCTGTTTGAAAAGGGGTTAATTGTCTTCTACTGGTCCGCCAGGTTCAGCAGCGTAATGATGATGTCCTCCGCCCCTACCTGGGTCTTGCGCTTCACCACATCCTCGATCTGCGCCCTCTGGGGATCCGTGATCGATTCCGCGTTGATGACCACGTCCACTTTATCGGCGGAAATGCTGACCACCGGATCCGAGAAGCCCTTTGCCATCAGAAGCGTTTCCGCCGAATTTTCCTTTTCCGCCACCTCGGTCAGCTCGATCATGCTCTGAATGGCATCCTGTTTGGCGGATTCCTCCACATCGGTACTATTGATGATGTTCAGGAGCGTTTCCCGGTTGCGGGCGCGGACCTGTTCCCGGCTCAGCTGCACGCTCGCTATGTAATCGGAAACACTTAATCCGCTGGTCAGAATGGCCTCCCCCGGATTCTCATATCCGGCGTCCGCCCCTTCTTCCATTCCCGCCTGGGCGGAGATCGTCTCGTATCCGGCCTCCTGCTCCGCATCCGCCAGCCGGACGTTTTCCTCGATCTGGTCGATCTGATCCTCGATCATCCCTCCCTGCGCCTGTCCCGATACCACGTCGCTGTCGGCCATGGATTCCGCCTCCTCGATCTGGTCCCAGTCCTGGTCCAGGCTTTTCATATCCGTATAATTTCCCGCCGCGTCAAGGGCTCTCTGGTTTTCCGCGAGGATCTCCTCCTGAGAGATGTCAAGGGCACCCGCTTCGTACACATCCGTCTCGGAATTCAGATTCTGCCGTCCGGCATAGTTCAGATATCCGGCCGCCGCCACCATCACCGCAAGCGTCGTGACAATGATCTGATTTCTTCGGAACAGCTTCTTCATATTGATGTTCTTTAAGTCCCTTTTGATTTTAAATTTCATGCGCGACACTCCTTTTTCATTCTGCCCTCTTTAATACTTTAATCTTATGAGAGGGAACGCCGAATAATGCTTCAACGGCCGCGGAAATTTCCGCCTGGACCTTCGGGCTCTCCCCGCCGCCGGCGCAGACGACCACGCCGCGTATCTGGGGCCGGATCTCCTTTTCCAGAATCGGGGTCTGGGAACCGGAACCGCCGGACAGGACCGTCTCCTCCTGAATCTGCCGGCTCTCCACCTTGCGGCTCCCGCCGCCGGAATCCGATTCCTCTGTGGCGGACTGGACGGTGTCCCGGTCCACGCGCCATACCTTCTCGCCGGAACAGTCCGTCACGATCATGACCTGGACCTCCCCCACTCCCTCCACATGGGACAGTACCTCCGTAAGGCGCTTTTCAAGCATCTCCTCATAGGCAAGCACATCCTCCGCCTGCCAGGTCCCGTCCGCAGTGCCTGCTCCGCTCCCCGCGTTTTCCGTGTCCGAACCGCTTTTTTCCGACGCTACGAATTCCTGTGTCCCGCTTCTTCCCCCGGATGACCGGCTGCCAAGAGGCATTGCCAGTATCAGCAGAAGAAGACCGGCCGCAAGCAGGAGGATCCACCTCTCCTTACCGTTCTTCCAGTTGAATTTCCACGTTTTCGGATTCCAGTCCATAATACTGCCCCACCTTTCTTCTCAGCTCCCCGATCAAGGGGTCCTCCCGCAAAGGATCCTCCTGCGGGGACTCCTCCGGCCGCAGGGGATCCTCTCCGGCGGCCCCGGCCTCCGCCGCGGGTTCCAGCCGCACCGTCACCGGTTCGATCCGGATCTCACCGCCGGCCGCCGAAGAAGCGCCGGCCGATGCGGTTTCCCCGTCCTCCCTCCGCACCACGGCAGCGATATGCGTCACAGACGCGTAGTTCTGCCGGTTTTCGTTGTCTTCGATCCGGACCTCCGTTTTCACCGGCACAAACCCCGCCTCGCGCACCATGGTTTCCACCCGGGCCGCCGCTTCCTCTTCATATTCGTCGAATATCCGCTCCCGCCGGATCCGCTCGATCTCCAGGATCTCCCCGCTTAAGTCTTCCGCCTTTGTCTCCAGGGAAAATCCTTCGATCTGCCGGACGATCTCCTCATCCATCCCCAGCAGATCCAGCGCCGGCCCGAGAGTAAGGATGATCAGGACGATCCCGGCGAAAAAGCGGAAAAAGCTCTCATACTTTTTTGTCGGAAGGACCGTCTGCGCCAAATTTATCATAACCAGAAAAAACAGGATATTCCTGACCCACCGGAAAAGCCCTTCCATGATCCTCCCGCCCCTCCGTCCTATGCGTAGTACACCGCATTGGTTCCCGCGCACACCACCGCGATCACAACGACAAAAAGCAGAACCGCCGCGCCGGCGATCTTCAGAAGCAGCCGGTTCCCTCTGGCAGCCGCCGATATGCAGGCCAGGATCCTCTTGTCACAAACCGGTTCCAGAATCGCCGCGGTCCACTGAAACAGAAGCGTGAGAACCAGAAGCTTGACTACCGGGACCGCGGCGATCGTAAACAGAATGACTACCCCTGCCATTCCCAGGCAGTTGCGCACCAGAACCCCGGAGCCAAGGAGCATCTGCGCCACCGCCGACGCTCCCTGTCCGATCCCCGGTATCATGCCTATCATTTTTCGCACGGCGCCGTTCTTTAAAGCGTCTACATACGGAAGCACCATGGTCTGAACGATCTGAAATCCCACGACGGCGGCAAGAAGCGTGCGTACTGCCCAGCTGACGGCCTGCTCCGAAATCTCGGTCATTTTGGAAAACAGGTTCTCCTTCATCATGTTCCCCGCCATCGACAGGATCAGATAAACCCTTACCAGCGGAATGAGGATCGTCTGAAGCACCCACTCCGCGGCCGTGATCCCCAGCATGGTCATCTCATACATGACCGCCGCGGTGGCGCTCCCCCCGGAAAAGGCCACCGCCAGAAAGTAGGCCGGCATCAGAGCCCTCATAAACCCCAGCGCGGAAGAAGTTGTTTCCGAGGCGGCGTGTATACCCGCGGAAAATGCGGCGGTGAGAAGCGTAAACAGCAGAAGATACGTTACAAAAAATCCTGCCTCCGCAATCCGGCTGTTCTGGAAGATCCCGGAAAAACTGTGGAACACCGCCGCCGCGATCCCCAGAAGAAGGATCCGGCCGATCAGGTATCCCCCCGACGCGATCTCCGCAAACAGCGCGTCGTAGACCGCGCCTCCCACATCGCCCGCGATCCCGGCAAAATCTCCCGCCATCAGCCTGTGTACCAGCGCCTCAACGGAGATCTTCTCCCCGTCCTCCGCACCGGACAGATATTCCTGCACCCTGTCAAGCCCGATCCCCTCCATCACCTGGGAAACCGCATCCTCCTCTCCCGTAAACGTTCCCGCAGCCGCGGCCCCTTCCTCCGCGATCCGCGCGCCGTCCGCCAAAACCTCGGAAGCCCCCGCGGTACGGCAGGCACACAGCAGCAGGACGGCCGCCAGCAGCGCAGTCCGGCAGGCGGACGCGCACCTCATGACAGGAACTCCTGTACCGTCTCCATCAGCGCCAGGAGGATCGGCATACTCACCGCCAGGATGGAAAGCTTTCCGAATATCTCGATCTGCCCTCCCAGAGCCCCGTAGCCCGCGTCCCTGCAGATGCCGGAGGCAAATTCCGCAATGTAGGCAATGCCCACCATTTTCATCAGCGTCTCAAGATAGACGCTGTCAATGTTTATGTAAGACTGTACTCTCCGGAACGTCTCCGCCACCGCCTCCAGCCTGGATATGCCGTAAAGTCCGATGACAAGCCCGGCTCCCGCCACCAGGATCAGACTGTATTCTGCCTTCACCGTTTTGAACTGCGACGCAAGAAGTACCGCCGTGATCCCGATCACCGCTATTGAAATGATCGTCATACTCTCACCTACAGGGCAAACAGATTGCGAATTGTCTCAAACAGATCATAAATATAGGGAACCATCCAGCAGAGGACCAGAACCAGGCCCGCAAGGCTTGTAAGGAACGCCTGCTCCTCCCTGCCGCTGTGCTTGAGCACCTGGCAGATCACCGATACCAGGATCCCCACAGCCGCGATGCGAAATATCAGATCGACACCCATCTCTACCTCCTCGGTCCTTTCTTCCGCAGAACGGACATACTCAGCACAGGATCACGGAGAGGAACAGACCTCCCATGATCCCCAGACTTGTGCACATCCTCACTCTCTCCCGTTCATGCTCCCGGTAAAATCCGATGGACATATCCAGCTGCTCCAGATAAAGGGCTATGGTTCTCTCCTGCATTCCCACATCCAGGTATCCGAGATGCTGTCCGAATTCCTTCAGCTCCTGGATCTCGCGCCGGCTCAGGGAGAGTCTCCTTCCCTGCCTGACAGAGGTTCCTGTCAGATCCTCAAGCTCTTCCTGCCAGATATCATAAAAGCCTTCTCCCTCCTGCGCGGCCAGCCGCCCCGCCACCCGCAGAAAAAACGCGGCGGGAGCGCCCGCCGATTTTTCCCCGGCCCTCTGCAGGGCCTCCGCAAGCGGCGACCGCGCATACAGGATCTCTCCCCGGAGAAGGTAGATCATCCTGCGAAGCTCCTCCAGCATTTTTCTGTGATCCTTCCACTGGTGCGCCTTAAGGACCCCAAGAGCCCCGCAGGAAACCGTGACAAGCACGCAGCCCGTCAATCTCAGCCAGATCATACGCCTCCTCCTTTCCCGCCCGTCTGCTCTCTCTCGGGCGCTCCGCCGCGCGTATACAGGACCTCTCCGCCCCCGCTGCGGACCTCCTCCACCGTACCCGCTCCCATCCGCCTGCTTAAAACGATATATCTCTCAAACATCCTGCCCCGCACCATCTCTCCCAGGACCGGCTTGCACGCCACATCCTCCACCGTATCCCCGTGAACCGTTGCGAGGATCCTGCAGCCGCAGTTCATCACATACCCCATTGCCTCCAGGTCCCTCCGGCTTCCGATCTCGTCCACCGCGATCACATCGGGCGACATGGTGCGGATCATCATCATCATGCCCTCGGCCTTCGGACAGCAGTCCATAACATCCGTGCTGATCCCGAGATCATTCTGGGGGATCCCCTGCGAGCACGCGGCGAGTTCCGAACGCTCGTCGATCACGCCGATATTCATTCTCCGGAACCGGCCGTTTTCCGGACGCTCCCGGAAATTCCGGACTCCGGTGCGCTCCCGGCTCCCGCCCTCCGGATTTCTGTCTCCCGCGAAACGGGGCGCCTCCGCCGTGCGCGCTCCTCCGCCGGCCAGCTGCCGGATCATGTCCCGCAAAAGCGTGGTCTTTCCGCAGCCGGGCGGAGAGATCACCAGCGTATGGAATACTTGTCCGCCCTCTGTCAGAAACGGCATGATCCGATCCGCGCATCCCTTCACCTGATGGGCAAGACGGATATTGAGAAACGAAATGTTTTTTATGGTCCGGATTTCTCCGTCCTCCGTCACCGCCCTGCCGGCCAGTCCTACCCGGTGGCCGCCCGGAATGGTAATGAAGCCCTGGCGTATTTCCTCCTCGAAGGCATACAGGGAATGGTTCCCCACCAGCTCCAGAGTCTCCCGGACCTCCTCCGCAGATACCCTGTGGGCTCCCGCCGGGCCGTCCGACATCTGCCCGTCGTCCGACAGAAAACAGGGGTGGTTGTCCCACACCACCATCAAAGGCAGACCGGCCCGCAGCCGGATCTCCTGCATTTTTCCAAAGTCCGCTCCAAACCGTTTCAGGATCGCGCGGAGACTCCCGGAAAACACCCTCAGAAGCTCGTCTTTTCTCTCCATACAAAAATTCCTCCCCGTTCTCCACAATATATGGAGAGCGGGGAGGAATTATACTTCAGGATCCTGATTTGCCGTGCTTCTTTTTGACCGTGGCGCCGGCCTCCTGCCCTGTGCCGCCGCCCGGACGCTTACCTTTTGAAATCGCGGATCGCCGCAAGGGCCGGAAGCGCGCTGCCGTCATAATCGAACAGCGCCTGGTTGGCCCACTCGTTTCCGCAGGGTCCCTTTTCATGAATATATTCCAGAGAAGCAGGCGTAGCCCAGCCGCTCCCCGGAACCGGGATCCAGGCGGGTTCCCACCAGACAAAGCCTTTGCCCCTTCCGTCCTTCACACCGGCAATGGCTTCCATCAGCCTCCGGATGAAGGCAGTCTGCCCCTGGCGGGTCATGGGATATTCCAGCCGTTCCACGAGGGACTGTTTGGTGGCATACCCCTTCCTCTCCTGGGGGGACAGCTTTTCGTATTCCTGATAGTCCTCCATCGTATAGCCCATGGAGGTCTCCACCACGATCATGTCCTTCCCGAAGCGAAGGGCCACTTCGTCCATATTGTCCTTCAGCATCTGAATGGTGCCGTGCCAGAACGGATAGTATGACAGGCCGATCACGTCAAACGGTTCGCACCGCTTCATGAATTCTCCGAACCATGTCCGGTACAGTTCTTTATCGCTTCCATAATCCAGATGCACCATAACGCGGATGGAGGGATCTGCTCCGGCCTCCGCCGCATTCCTTCCGGTATGCTGCGCGTCCGCCTGCCGCACGGCGCGGATCCCCGCGTTGAGCAGCTCCGCGATATTGTCATAGTTGGGGACCATGCCCTCCGGCCAGAGAAGTCCGTTGGTCACCTCGTTCCCCACCTGGACCATGCTCAGGTTCACGCCCTGCCGCAGGAATTCGGAAACCGTATCCAGCGTATACGAATAGACGGCCTCTTTCAGCTCCTCCAGTCCCATATGCGCCCATGCCTTGGGCTTGTACTGCTTCTTGGGATCCGCCCAGAAGTCGCTGTAATGGAAATCCAGCAAAACGCCCATTCCCGCCCGGGTGGCCCTCCCGGCTATCGCCAGGCCGGTGGCGCGGTCACAGCCGCCGGCCCCGTAGGGCTCCCCGTTTTCCGAATACGGATCGTTCCAGATCCGGATCCGGACCGTATCCACATCATACGATTTCAGGATCGCAAGGACATCCTCCTCGGCGCCCCGGTCATAAAACTTTGCGCCGCACCGTTCCACCTCGATCAGTGTGGAGAGATCCATGCCCTTCATAAACTTCATCCGCACATCACCTCATCTAGTCAAAATCAAACTTTGTAAATCTCTTCATCATCGCGCCGTATTTCAGGCGCACTCTCTCGTTTCCCGCCAGGACATCCTCCTCGGAGCCGGTGAACTGGCACCGCAGGCAGTAATACTCCTTCTTCTCCTTGTCATAGAACATATCGATGTCCAGATCTCTCATAAAGCACATCGGGCACCTATAATTCAGTTTGCCTTTTCCAGATTGAGCCATGTGGCGTACACCTCCTTGTCCGTAACCTTTTTCTTGTAACCTAAAGTAAACATCGGCGAAAACGCATATCCCTCACGGATGTATCCCATTCCCCCGCCGCTCTGCGTCAGGGAAACCTTCGTCTCGATGGGCTGCACCACCGCAGACACCGCCGCGGCGCGGTCCATATTCTCCTCCCTGCATTTGTAGGCGTAGACGATCTCCTTCCTCTCGCCGTCTTCGCCCTCGCAGGCCAGCAGAATCCCATTCATATCCTCCGGATACTCTGTCGTGCCGTAGCAGGCCACCATATATTCATTCAGTTCCACTTCCGCCGCCGGATCACTCATTTCCAGAACGGTCCTCTCGATCCGGACCTTCCCGGAGCCCTCCTCGAAATACTCTTTCGTCTGCAGCTTCACCGTCAGGTCGGAAAATTCGATCTCTACCGGATCAAGCGTCAGGATCCTTGTCTTCCCTTCCTGGGAAAAATGGGCCTTCGTCCGGCAGAGGCACAGATCCACCTCCTCGCCGTTATGGCTCAGCTTGGCGCTGCGGATCGTTCCCTCCCCCGCGTAGTGGGTGAAGTACCCGGCCCGGTATTTCTCCTGGATCAGGAACGGATACGACGCGTCCTGGACGTGCTTCGTGCCGATTCCCACTTCCCAGCGCAGCTTTGCCGCGTAGGGGCGCAGATCCACAATGGCGCCGCCCTGGTCCATATTCACGCCCACCCGCATATACGGATCCGTGTACCAGAACAGCTGCTTATCCGAACCATAGAGGATATCCCTCCACAGGGCGCATTCCGGTTCCGTGTAGGTCTTTTTCTCCCGGTAGTAATCGGCAAACTCCGACATCGTCATGTCGATGAGCTTTCCTTCTTTTTTCAGCTTTCCGTAATATCTGCAGCCGTCGGAGTAAGATTTCTCCAGAAGCTCGTAGGGAGCCTCCCAGCGCCCCATCTTGTTCATCCAGCCGGGGCCGACAAACATCATATTGTAGGAATAGCCGTTATTGTACTTCTCCTGCGCCCGGTACTGGTCGATCAGGTTATACAGGTACGGGTACTCCCATGTCTTGGAGTCATAGATCATGCCGCGGAGCACATTCTGCGGATGGGTCCCGAAATTGGAACCGTTCCCGTCATAGCAGGCCAAAAGGTCCCGGGACAGATGCGGGATCGCCACGATCCCGCTGTCCTCGCTCTTATCGGCCGCGGGCGCATGAGTATTCTGCTTCGAGGGGATCCAGGGCGCCCAGGGGCCGCCGTCAAACAGCGTGTACCAGGAGTTATTGCAGGTGTGGTACGCCTTGGGGCCCTCCTCCCAGCAGGTGGCTACTGCGCACTTCACGGACGGGTACGTCTCCTTTATATAATTGATCAGATCCGCGTCCAGGTAATAGGAGCCGGTAGACTCCGGCCAAAAGCCGAAAATCTCGTGGAATTTCCCGAACACGTCGTCCACGATCCGCTTTTTATCCTCCATGGAGAACATCCAGATGCAGAAATCCTTGGTCTTATACTTCTCACGGAACTGCTCGCAGGGAAGGCCAAGAAGGGACAGGGCGATCTCGTCGCCGTATTTTTCATGATCGGCCTTTGCCAGCTGTATCGCCTCCTCGTTGAACAGGGACGCGTACGTCATCTGGATGGTGGTCTTCAGCCCGTTCTCATGCGCAAGACGCTGCTGGGTCTTAAAAATATCCAGGGACTCGGTCAAAAGCTTTTTGTTGCCGATGTCCTCCTCCTTTCCATGCCCCGTCACGGTGGCCGAATACTCCGGCACCATTTCCGGGCGGTGGATCACGTTAAGAATAAACTCGCTCATAGGGTCACTCTCCTTTTTGTATCATTCCCCGGTTCTTTACTTTTTCCGAGATTTGTGATAGCATAATTAATGCGTTCCCGGGACAGCCGGGAACGCGGAAAATACGC